>JAFSWD010000075.1 GCA_017444675.1 Lachnospiraceae bacterium | reverse complement strand
TGAGGCGACAGCGGGAAAGCCGGCAGCATCCGTTACGAAAGCACCGGAAGCGAAAACGCTGACCTACAGCGGCTCTGCACAGGAACTTATTACTGTTGGTGAAGCCGAAGGCGGAGAAATGCAGTATGTCCTCGGCACCGCAAGCAAAGCCACTGAACCTTATACCACATCCATCCCCACTGCAACCGATGCCGGAACCTACTACGTTTGGTACAAGGCAGTGGGAGATGCCTCTCATGAGGATTCGAAACCCACCTGCGTGACAGTAACCATCAAGACGGCACCTTCCAGCGGCGAAGTTTCCGGCCGGGGTGAAAGCAAGACCACGGAGGAATTAAAGGAAGATAACAAGGACAAGACCGTGGCGACCGACAGTGCCGCCAAGGAAATGGGTTACAGTACTATGGACACTGTCATCGACGCACTTACAAATGAGACGACAAAGAAGAAGCTGGTGGAGGTCTCCGTTGAGAAGGGCAGTGCAACATTGGCCGTGGAAAGCAGCGGTGAAGTTAATGTTTCCCTGGACAGCGGTTCCCAGACAAAGGCTGATGTGCTTGCTGCGGTTTTGACCCCGCAGGAAATGGTCGATGGCGTCACGAATAATGCCAAAGTGGATGTGACATTGGAAGTTGCAGATAAGGATGCAAGCAGTGTTGGCTCCGACGTGGCGGAAGGCGTACAGGAAAAACTGGCAGAGGGCGAGCAGGCATATTATTTTGACGCAGACATGTTCCTGAGTAGGAACGGCGGACCAAGGGAGAAAATTACGGAATGGAAAACTCCCATCTATCTTTCCATGCGCATCCCCCAGGCCATTCGTCAGGCGGGCAGGCTTTTTCGGTTGATCCATACCCACAAGCTTTTAGCCACAGGGGAGTTGCAGGTCAGGACGTATGAGAATGAGGAAACGGACGATCCGTACTCGATCTTCCGATTCGCCTCAAACAGACTCTCCACCATGGCATTTGCCTACAGCAATGTGTCTTCGCCCACACCGACCTATGCACCGAGCTATTCATCAGGTACGACGACGTCCTACAGCAGCAGTTCAAGCTCAAGCTCCGGTGGCGGAGGTGGAAGCGGTACGGAATCACTGACCGGCGGAAAAAATGCCTCTAAGGCATATTATGAGAAGATTGGAAAGAACACCGTGGAGTACCTATCTCCGAAACTTGGCAAGAAGGCAAAGACAGCGGTGGTTCCGAGCAAGATTAAGATCGGAAAGAAAACCTATAAGGTGACAGCCGTTTCCGCATATGCGTTCATCGGTAATGACAAGTTGAGAACCGTCAGGATCGGCAAGAATGTCAAAAGGCTGAGTCCCTATGCCTTTGCAGGCTGCAAGAAATTGACGACCATCAAGGTTCGCAGCAAAAAGCTGACCGCAAAAAAGATCAAAAACAGTTTAAAGGATTCTTCTGTAGATACGGTGATCATTCTGAAGAAGGCGGAGCCGAAATTCCGCACCTATAAGAAGATCTTTACACAAAAGATCACAGGTGCAGCTGGTAAGCTGACGGTGAAAAGGAATAAGAAGTCTAAATAAAGACACAGTATCAATGAAGAACAGTTGATTACATAAACGAGATTTATTGAATGAAAACCCCAATCCCCCAGCTATGCTGGGGCGAATTGAATAAGCCGTAGCGAGTGTGACAGTATAAAAAAGCCTCCTATGTTATGATGAGATAGGTGTTGCAAGCCAATCTCAAGAATAGGAGGCGATCCAAATGGACAGTAAAAGTTTATCACACACAAGATGGAAATGCCAGTATCACATAGTTTTCATACCAAAATATCGAAAGAAAGTTTTGTATGGAAGACTTCGACGAGATGTACATGATGTTATAAAAATATTGTGCGGATACAAGAAGGTTGAGATAATAGAAGGGGCGGTATGTGAGGATCATGTTCATTTATGTGTGAGCATACCACCCAAGATGAGTGTTTCAAGCTTTATGGGATATCTGAAGGGGAAGAGCGCATTGATGATTTACGATAAGCATCCGGAGATATCGAGCAAGTGGAACAAGTCATTTTTGGCAAGAGGATACTATGTTGCAACAGTTGGCAATGTGACTGAGACTGCGATAAAGAAATATATCAGGGAGCAGTCGGAGGAGTCACGGAAAGAAGAGAGTGAAGGAGCCGCTTTTTAGCGGCAGCCGGTAACAATGCTTGCAACACTGCGCCATTAGGCGCGCTAGCAATAGAGCCCCTTATAGGGGCTACAATCCAACCACCACTTGAAGTGGTGGTTGGTGACTAGAAAAATAAATTTAACGAAGATATAGATATAAGTATAATAATGTTTTGTAGACTGATTAGATTTAGTACACATGCTATAATTTGATATTGGGAATAACGATGATAACAGCAATTTTACTTACTGGACAGTGAAAAGTTCTTATAACAAAAAACTCGTTAGAACTATTCATAACTACTAATAACTGGTATACTATTCCTAGTGAAAAACATAGTTTAATTTCACCTAGTGCATTTACTTTTGGCTAGTGAAATGTTATAATATCACTAGGAGGATGTTTACTTGGCTATCATCAGACAAACCAACAAAAAGACCGGGATCACATATGTTATAGAATCCGAATCATA
>JAFSWD010000074.1 GCA_017444675.1 Lachnospiraceae bacterium | reverse complement strand
GGGAGTAGGTGTGGGAGTAGCAGTAAGCTCTGTCCTTCCCTCCTCGGCCAGTTTCCTTCTCTCAGCCTCATTTTCCGCTTCCAGCATCTGAAGATAGTGTTCCGCGCACATTCCGTCTCTGAACACCTTGTTGTGACAGCCTTCAAAACTGCAATAAGGGCTTTCACTCTCTTCATTCGGATCAAAGAGAGTGCAGCCCGAAGTCAGCAAAAGGCTTATCAGCAAAACAGCCGCCATGATTTTTTTATTTATTAAATAATTAAAAAGCATAGATTTACTTGGTTCCTTTAAGTTATCTTACTTCAGCCCCGAAAGGAAGGAGGCAGAGTTTAACCAGTTTAAAGCACTGCTTTCCGAAGGGAATACCGATGATCGTAATACACCACAAAATACCGCATACAAGTATCCCCAGGCTGAGTTCCCATCCGAAAAGGATCATCCAGATGATATTGGCAAGAGGATGTTCATCAAAATCGGTATCGATCTCCCGTCCAAAGGGCCAGATGACAAAACCTGCTATCTTAAAGCACTGTAATCCCAAAGGAATACCTATTACCGTTATACAGCACAGGATTCCCAGAACTCCCCAGATAATGGCTGCCCAAAGACCTGTTAATATGAACCAAAGGATATTTCCGATAAATTTCATTCTCTTTCTCCTCTCTGTCTAAACCTGAAAACAAGGTCTACTTTTTTCGCCCTCTGAGAGTAAGGATGGGCACTCCGACACCAAAGCTGAAAACATCCCAGGAAAGGAAGAGCCAGCCGAGGCCGGACACCTTAAGTGCATATCTTAAGAGTACAATAACCGCGATCCATATAAGAAATACAGCGCTTATGGTGGTAAGAGTCGAGTTCTTGGGTCCCAAAACCCCGGTATAGACCAGAAGATCCAGGGCAAATGTTCCCAGTGCAAAGAAATCCGTAATAAGTCTCAGATTAAAAGCATCCAGGACGCCGATATGTATGCCTGTATAGTTCTGAAAAACGATCAGTCCCAAAAGGATCCACAAGATCACATTAAGAAAATGAGTGATGATCCTCATATTTACCTCCTAATACTATATGAATAAATAATACTTTACCATAAAATCCCTTACTTAACAATAAGGCCGAATTCTTCCCTAAGGGATACATTTCTGGACTTTTCGCTGAAATAAGCTTCTGCGGGATTTCTGAGCCAATGCTGCATGGCATCCCCATCCTTAAGGATCTCGGAAAACTCATCATCTTTCCTGTCCTTTGCGGAATGGTTTGCTATTCCTGTACATATCATGGTAAGCTCTTCTTCCGAAAATTCACCTGTGGCGGAAAGCAGGGGCCATACTCTTATGGCACTTTTCTTTGCATGTTCCGGAACGTTTTCGTCTATCTCATATTTGGAAAAATCGTGAAGCATCCCGGCTATGCAGGCAAGCTCGGCATAGCAGCCGTCATGTCCTCTTTTTAATGCGATCAGAGCACACGCCTGTCCCGTGCCATACAGATGAACATAGGCATTCCGCTGTCTCCCGGGATCAAGG
Organism: Lachnospiraceae bacterium; assembly: GCA_017444675.1. GTDB lineage: Bacteria > Bacillota > Clostridia > Lachnospirales > Lachnospiraceae > RGIG3528. Next base: position 4,783 of record JAFSWD010000074.1, on the reverse strand, counting down.
ATACCGTTTATCATCCTGTCCAATATTCCTCTGACCGAATCCACTCTGGTATAATCTCTTTCATAATCGTCCATAAAAAGTCTCCTTTAATACTCCCCCCGTTTTTTAAGACATGCTCCCGGAATTCCTCATAACTCCGGTTTTACGCCTTCTGTATGCTGTTTAAAAGTGTACGGCCTCCCGCAGATTTCCGACACTTTGAGCCTTCCCGCCTCCTTACCGCAGCCTCTGAAAATATTGAACCGCAGCTTTAAAATATCGCTGCGGCATATCGTTTGATCTCTGTTTCATTCGTTGTCTATCCCTCCGTGTCGAAGACTCAATTTGTTGAGATACATCTTCGCATCGGTCTTAGTATATATTTCTTCAAAACTCAAAGGATTATCTTCGTTATATAAGGTCTGGCCCACACTTATCCTGATGGTTTCTCCCATCATTTCCGGCAGTTTATTGTCGGAAAGATATTTCCTGAGTCTTACTATGCAGGCATCTCCTTCTTTATCGGTGGTAATCCCCGGTGCAAAAACAGCGAATTCATCTCCGCCCATTCGGGTAATGATGTCATTTTTTCTGAAGCTTTTCTGTAATCCTTCGGCAATGGTCTCCAATGCCTTATCACCCACAGCATGACCAAAGGTGTCATTGATCCTCTTAAACTTATCGGCGTCAATGATATAGAACATTCCGTAATCCTTGGCTTCAATGTGATTTCTCATAGACTCTTCACCGTAGCCGCGGTTTAATATGCCTGTAAGCTGGTCTATCCGTGATTTAAGCTCCACTTTTTTACTGTATTCTTCCAAACGGCCGATAGCTTCTATGCTTGAAATGTGTTCCTGCAATGTAAAAAGATTTAATACCGTAGCCATTATACCGAAGGCTGTGGTGTAATAGAGGTCCATTTCCAGCACATATCCCGTTTTGACATTCATATCTATAACGATAAATGCGGCAAGATTTAAAAGAATGAATGCAAAAACCTTGAAAGGCTTATCGACTATTACCAAAAGTGTGGTGCAAAGAAGTACTATAAACGTAATGGAAAAAGAGTCCTTTCTCAGGAAAACGCTTATATACATACCCGCACCCAGATAGATCTCTACTATCAGGTAAAAGATAAAAGTGCTGAATCTCATAAGCTTTTTCATGTATTTTCCCATCAGATAGGTTATAACTCCCATCGCCATAAGAAACATATAAAAGCCGGGAAAAGTTTCCATTTTCGAGAATTGGCAGAGTGCAAGAAGACTGACTGCCAGAATCACGTCTATAACCCCCATTATACGCAGAGCCTTGGCATTTCTGTCTTGCAATACACTCTTATATTTATCTATTGCTTCTCCTCGCAAAAATTTCAAGAATTGTTTCCAATTTGACATTGCTTCACCGTAAATGCGGAATTTTAGCCGCTGAAACCATTGACCGATACAAAAGAATATCCAAGCCCCCATATCCTTCTGCGTGCGCTCACCCTAAACAGTTATCATTACACTAGCCGTGCCTTACTAATATAGCATTATATGATTATTTTGTCTAATAAAACTTGCCGTTACAGATGCTTTAAGCCTTCTTTGTAAGTTTTCCTAAAGCAGAGTTTTCATCCACAGATCCGCCACCGCATCCGACGGCATTCTCAAGTCGCCTCTGGGGGAAACCGCAATGCTTCCCACTTTGGGGCCGTCCGGAAGGCAGGAACGTTTGAACTGCTGTGAGAAAAACCTGCGGCAAAAGGTCTTAAGCCACTTTAATATTGTCTCTTCGTCAAATTTTCCTTCAAAAGCGATCTTTGCTATCCTGAATATTTTTTTCGGTGCATAACCGTTTCTGAGCATATGATAAAGGAAAAAGTCATGAAGCTCATAAGGTCCTACCAGATCCTCAGTCTTTTGAGATATGTTTCCCCCGGTGGGCGGCAGAAGTTCGGGACTTACAGGCGTGTCAAGTATGTCCAGGAGCACTTCCGTCGTCTCCTTATCATTACAGGTATCCGCATAGTAACGCACCAGATGACGGACCAGAGTCTTGGGCACGCCCACATTTACAGCATACATGGACATGTGATCACCATTATAGGTTGCCCATCCCAAAGCCAGCTCCGAAAGATCTCCGGTGCCTATTACGATACCGTTGTTCTTATTGGCAAGATCCATGAGAACCTGGGTCCTTTCCCTTGCTTGACCGTTTTCGTAGGTGATATCATGAACCTCGCTGTCCTGCCCTATATCTGAAAAATGCTTGTTTACCGCTTCCTTTATATCAACTTCCTTAAGAGTCGCTCCCAAGCTTCTCGTAAGTCTCACCGCGTTGTCATGGGTCCTGTCGGTGGTTCCGAAACAGGGCATGGTAACGGAAAGGATGTTCTCTCTTGACATGCCCAGCATATCAAAGGCCCTTGCGGTCACCAGAAGCGCCAGAGTGGAATCAAGACCGCCCGAAATGCCTATGGTGGCATTCTTGCAACCTATATGCTTTAATCTCTTATAAAGACCTCCCGCCTGGATGGACAGGATCTGCTCGCAGCGTGCCTTCCTGAGTCTTTCATTCCCGGGCACAAAAGGCTGTCCCATATAGGATCTTTCGATCTTTGTTTCCCTTACTTCATCAAAAGAAAACCCGATCACCCTGTCCTTATCCGAAGTCTTTATCTCAAAGGTATTCATCCTTCTTCTGTCATGGATCAACTTCTCCAGATCCATATCCCCATATATTATACCCGTTGAAAAGAGCTTGCTCTCCGCAAGCATCTCTCCGTTCTCGCAGATCATATCATGCCCGGCGTAGACCACATCCTGAGTGGATTCTCCTTCTCCTGCCGAGGCATATATATAGCCTGCCACCAATCTTGCGGAAGTCATGGAAACCAGATTTCTTCTGTATTCATCCTTGCATACAAGTTCATCACCGGCAGAAAGATTGACTATAACGGTAGCCCCCTTTAATGCAAGGGCGGTGGACGGCGTATCAGGCACCCAGATATCTTCACAGATCTCACATCCCACTACCATTTTGGGATAATTTATGCACTTTAGGAGCAGGTCATTGCCAACCGGCACCTTTTCTCCAAAAAGATCCATATATCCTTTTTTATCTCTTCCCGAAGCAAAATGCCTGCATTCGTAGAATTCACCGTAATTGGGGATAAAGGTCTTGGGGATCAGCGCCAGGACTTTTCCTTTATTTAAGGCAGCTGCCATATTATAGAGTTTTCCCTCATCCTCCACGGGAAGTCCCACATATATCAGAGCATCCATTTTGGCAGTTTCCCGGGCTATGTCCTTAAGTGCAGCCTTTGCCCCTTCAAGCAGTATATCCTGCAAAAACAGATCACCGCAGGTGTATCCGGTAATGCACAGTTCGGGAAAGACCATGAGCTTTGCCCCGTTTTTATATGCCTCCCTTGCGGCTGCCACTATGGCATTTTTGTTAAAAGTCACATCCGCCACCCTGATTTCAGGCGTAACGGCTGCCACCTTTATAAATCCGTCGATCATATATATGCCTCCGAGTTATCTTTTATGTCTCTGTTATTTAAAAAGTTTGTCATATTCAGGCAAAGGAGAAAGGCTTCTTTTTAATATGCCCTTCATCTTGGCAATAGCCATACCGTAGTTGGTGATGGGTACATTCTGAGCCTCCGCCGCTCCTATCCTGCTTCTCATTTCTCTTTCGTTTAGCATACATCCGCCGCAATGGATCACCAGAGCATACTTCGAAAGATCCTCCGGAAATCCCGTGCCCGAAGATGTCTCGATCTTAATATTCTTACCTGTATGCTGTTTGAGCCAGTTGGGGATCTTCACCGTACCTATGTCCCCGCACTGTCTGTGATGAGTGCAGCCTTCGCTCATCAGCACCGTATCCCCGTCCTCGAGCTCATCTATAACGGAAACACCCTTAACGGAAGCTGCGAGAGTCCCTTTGTATCTGCTCATCAAAATTGAAAAGGAAGTGAGCGCCACATCCTCGGGTGTATCCTTGTTAACTCTCTCAAAGGCCTGGGAATCGGTTATCACTATCTTCGGCTTTTTTCCCAAAGCTTCCAACGCATCTTTAAGTCTGTCTTCCTGTACCACCACATTGATGCCGCCGGCTTCCAATATGTCACGGATAGCCTGCTGTTGAGGAAGTATGAGCCTTCCCTTGGGTGCAGCCGCATCAACGGGAGTGACCAGCACGCATATATCTCCCGCCCCTATAAGATCTCCCACCAGTTTAAGTTTCATGTCATCGGTCTTGGTAAGGTGAGCGATCCTTTCCTTGAGTTCATTTATATTGTCATTGTTCTTGGCGGAAACATAGATCACATTGTCCCTTTCCACTGCTCTCATGGCAGGGTTAAGAAGATCCGCCTTATTCATAACTATGATGTAATTTATATTCTTTTCCTTAAAAAGAGCCACCAGTTCCTGCTCTGCAGGCCCCATACCCTTTTCGCCATCCACCACGAGCACGGCAATATCCGTCTTACCGAGTACCTTACGGGTGCTTCTGACTCTCATCTCACCCAATTCCCCCACATCATCTATACCGGGGGTGTCAATTATCTCCACCGGTCCAAGGGGAAGAAGCTCCATGGACTTATACACCGGATCCGTAGTAGTGCCGGGTGTATTGGAAACGATGGCGATCTGCTGTCCCGTTATGGCATTTACCACACTGGACTTACCCGCATTTCTCCGTCCGAAAAAACCTATATGCACTCTTTCGCCCGAGGGCGTATCATTCATTCCCATATGACCTCCGTGTATCTTTGCTCAAATTTTCCTAATATAATCATAAATCT
>JAFSWD010000073.1 GCA_017444675.1 Lachnospiraceae bacterium | reverse complement strand
GGCAGTCCACGATATCATTAAGCGCTGTGATAAGACTCTTATGGAGTATGAAGAAAAGCTTCAGCTCATAGCCAGGTTTAACAGAAACAGGGGGAGACTTAAGCAACTTAAAGAAAAGCTTTCATCTGAGGACGACAGGAAACTTGTGGATGAGATAATAGACGAGCTTTAGAGCGATCAGATGCAGCATGCATGACAGACAATGATACCCGAAATAAGATATTCGGGATAATAAATTTCGAAACAATACGTTTGAAATACGAAATTCGAAATGAGATATTAGAAATTCAGAAATTAAGAAATAAGGGTGCACTCAGGGTGAGTATATGGCATTTGAAAGCCTTAGCGAAAAATTACAGAATATATTCAAGAACCTCCGTGGCAAGGGTACGCTTACCGAAGCTGATGTAAAGGCTTCAATGAAGGAAGTGCGCATGGCACTTTTAGAAGCTGATGTCAATTTCAAGGTGGTTAAGCAGTTTGTGGCCTCTGTGGAAGAAAAGGCTGTGGGAAGTGAGGTCTTAAACGGACTCAATCCTGCCCAGATGGTTGTAAATATTGTAAATGACGAGCTGGTGGCCCTTATGGGCTCTGAGACTACGGAAATCAGTTTTCAGCCCGGCAAAGCCATTACCGTAATCATGATGAGCGGTCTTCAGGGCGCAGGTAAGACTACCACCACGGCAAAGATCGCCGGCAAGCTTAAGAACAATAAGGGCAGGAAGCCTCTGCTTGTTGCCTGTGATGTATACAGACCGGCGGCAATAGACCAGTTAAAGATAAACGGCGAGAAGATGGGAATAGAAGTCTTTTCCATGGGAACAGACCATAAGCCTGCCGATATTGCCGCGGCTGCCATAGAACATGCTTCAAAGAATGGCTTCAGTGATGTGATACTTGATACAGCAGGCCGTCTCCACATAGACGAGTCCATGATGGAAGAGCTATGTGAGATCAAAAAGCGGGTTGAAGTACATAATACGCTGCTTGTTATCGATGCCATGACCGGTCAGGATGCCGTAAATGTGGCAAAGGAATTTGATGAAAAGGTAGGTGTTACCGGTATCGTACTTACCAAGATGGATGGCGATACCAGAGGCGGTGCGGCTCTTTCCGTAAAAGCTGTTACTGGTAAGCCCATACTCTATGTCGGTATGGGAGAGAAGCTGTCAGATCTTGAACAGTTCTATCCGGACAGAATGGCAAGCCGTATTCTCGGAATGGGTGATGTGCTCACTCTTATCGAGAAAGCCAAAGAAAATATCGATATAGACGAAGAGACCGGTAAGGAAATGGCCGGACGTCTGAAGAAGGGGAAGTTTGATTTTAATGATTACCTTGAGTCCATGAAGCAGATGCGTAATATGGGTGGCATTTCTTCCATATTAAAGATGCTTCCGGGTATGTCAATATCCCAGGATGAGCTGGACAGCGTGGTAAATGAAAAGCAGTTAAAGCAGACTGAGGCGATAGTGCTTTCCATGACACCTGAAGAGCGGGCAAATCCCAAGCTCTTAAATCCCAGGCGCAAGAGGCGTATAGCCGCAGGTGCGGGACTGGATATAGCAGTGGTAAACCGCTTTATAAAGCAGTTTGAACAGACACAGAAGATGATGAAGCAGATGCCCGGTATGATGAAGGGCATGGGAAAAGGCGGCTTCCCCATGGGTGGCGGTTTTCCGGGAGGTGGATTTCCCGGAGGGCGCAGGAGACGCTTTTAGTTTAAGGCTGCGGGCAGGCTTTCGGTAGTATGGTTATTTAAGAATGTAACTATTTAGGACTGATAAATGAATCGTCTGAGATAGATACAAATATAAAAAACAAAAAATATTTTTTCGGAGGAAAAGAAAATGGCAGTTAAGATCAGATTAACAAGAATGGGTAAGAAGAAGAACCCTCTTTACAGAATCGTGGTAGCAGATTCTCGTAACGCTCGTGACGGAAAGGTTATCGACGAGATCGGTACATATGATCCCAACACAGAGCCTTCAACATTCAAGATCGATGAGGAGAAGGCTAAGAAGTGGTTAAATAACGGTGCTCAGCCTACAGAAGTAGTAGGAAAGCTTTTTAAGGTGGCAAATATCGAAAAATAAGAGGTGCTTATGAAGGAATTGGTAGAAGTTATTGCCAAGGCTCTCGTAGAAAAGCCCGATGAAGTTGTTGTCACTGAAACGAGGGACGGGAACCATGTGACCGTGGAGCTTAAAGTGGCTCCGTCCGATATGGGGAAGGTCATAGGCAGACAGGGCCGGATCGCCAAGGCAATCCGCTCAGTCGTAAAGGCAGCCTCTACAAAGGAAGATATCTATGTGGATGTTGACATTGTAGAGTAAAAAAGTGGCTATCCGGATTCGGAATAGTTCAAATTAAAAATAGCAGACACCGTGTCATTATGGCATGGTGTCTTTGTTTATGTTTGCCATATTTGCCCGGTATGATGTAAAATTACATTGTTCGGGTGAAATGCCCGACAGGAAAAAGAACGGAGAACAGCATATGAAAGCAGAATATTTCTGTATAGGCATTATAACTGAACCTCATGGGGTAAAGGGGGCGGTGAAAGTTTATCCCACCACAGACGACCCTGACCGTATAGAGGACCTTGACGAGATCATAATGAGGGGCGGAGGTGAGGACAGGATCCTGCATCCCCAGAGCGTGAGCTGGCAGAAGGACCGCCTTATAATAAAATTCAAAGAGATAAATGACCGTAATGAATCCGAAAAACTTCGTAAGTACGAGCTTTTTGTAACAAGGGAGAATGCTGTGGAACTTGGTGAGAACGAGTATTATGTGGCAGACCTTGTAGGGCTTGAGGTTTATGACGAAGAGGAAAAACATATAGGCACGCTCAGTGATGTGATACGCACCGG
>JAFSWD010000072.1 GCA_017444675.1 Lachnospiraceae bacterium | reverse complement strand
CTCCGGCTTTGGAAACTCCTCCGCCGATAACGAAGCATTCGGGATCAACCGCCGCTGCCACATGGGAAAGAGCTGCATCCAGGATCTCACAGACCTCCTCCACAACGCCGAGAGCTGTCTTGTCTCCGGCCTTTGCGGCATCAAATACGTCTTTAGCGGTAATATTTTCCACCTTTGCAAGGCAGGACTCAGGACATTTCTTGGCAGCCTCACTGCCGAGATAAGCTATGCCCGTTGCGGAAGCATACTGCTCCAGATGGCCGTGACCTCCGCAGCCGCAGATCCTGGTCTCCTTATCGTTCATTCGTATATGACCGATCTCTCCGCCTGCGCCGTGGGCTCCTGCACGTATCTTACCGTCGCAGATGACTCCTCCGCCGACTCCTGTACCCAGGGTAACCATCACGATATCGTTATAGCCCTGTCCTCCTCCCTTCCACATTTCTCCGAGAGCGGCCACATTGGCATCATTGGCAGCCTTGCAGGGAAGGCCCAAAAGTCCGGTGAATCTTTCATTCACGTTGAATATGCCCCAGCCCAGATTTGCACATTTAAGTACGGTACCGTCCTTTTTGATGGGGCCGGGAACTCCTATGCCAAGGCCCAATACATCTTTCATATCAAGGCCTTTTTCCGTTATCTTTCCTTTAACTGAATTTACCACATCCTGCGGAACTGCCTCTCCGCCGTTACTGCGATCGGTCTTTATCTCCCATTTTTCCAGAAGTTCACCGTTCTCGGTAAAAAGTCCGAGCTTTACGGTGGTTCCTCCTATATCGGCTCCGAATAAATACTTCATTTTATTCCCCTTCCCTTATCAATCTTCATCCTCATCGTCTTCGTTTCTGCCGTTCATAATGTTCTCGGTAACACGCTTTGAGAATTCCTTAGCGGCATTATAGCCCATCTTCTTCTGTCTGTGATTTACCGCTGCCGATTCAACTATGATGGCAAGGTTACGGCCGGGACGGATGGGCAGGTCCTGACATACCACCTTGTTGCCCAAAAACTCGGTGTACTTGTCCTCAAGACCCATTCTGTCATATTCCTTATCCTTGACCCAGTCTTCCAGGCGGATGACCAGATCTATCTGCTGCGTGTTCTTAACGCTTTCAATACCGAACAGAGTCTTGACGTCGATGATGCCTATGCCTCTCAATTCGATCAGATGTCTGGTGATGGCGGGTGCGGATCCTATAAGAGTGGCATCGCTGACCTTCTTGATCTCCACCACATCATCGGCAACAAGTCGATGACCGCGTTTGATGAGTTCAAGAGCCGCTTCGCTCTTACCTATTCCGGATTCACCGATGATCAGGATACCTTCACCGAAAACATCCACCAAAACGCCGTGAATGGAGATCCTGGGTGCCAGTTCCACCTTAAGCCATCTGATGGCCTCACCTTCAAAATCCGAAGTGGACTTAAGGCTTGAAAGAAGAGGAATGCCCTTTTCCAAAGCCACCTTTTTCACTTCCTCGCCGGGCATGATGCCGCGGCAGAGCACGATGCAGGGTATCTTAAAGCCCATGAGCTTTGTCAGTACGTCCAGGCCCTTATCTTCCATCTTATCCATGTAGGCCTGTTCCACATGTCCGATGATCTGAACTCTCTCACTGTTAAAATAATCATAGAAGCCCACCAGCTGCAGAGCAGGTCTGTTGACTTCCGGTTCCATGATCTTCCTTCCCTTGAGATCGATCTCGGGAGTAAGATTTTCCAACCCCATTGACTCAATAAATTTCTTTAGGCTTACACTATACATAGTTTATTCCTTTCCCCGGTTTTCGCCCGGATGAAGAAAGTTCCATATACTTTCCGCTGCCCTTCTGTCGATGGAAGGGATATCAAGGAGCTTCTCCACGTCGGCATTTTTAAGCTCTTCCAATGAATTAAAATGCCTCATAAGTTCTATTCTTCTCTTTTGTCCCACATTGGGGATATCATCCAATATAGATCTGGTCTGAGCCTTGTTTCTAAGACTCTTATGATACTCGATGGCAAAGCGGTGAGTCTCATCCTGTATTCTGGTAACCAGTTTGAAGCCCTCGCTGTAAGTATCTATGGGCACCTCTGTATCATTGAACCACAGTCCTCTGGTCCTGTGCCTGTCATCCTTCACCATACCGCATACAGGAATGTCCAGATCCAGGCTGTTAACAACTTCCAGCACAGAATTCACCTGTCCCCGACCTCCGTCTATGAGCAAAAGGTCCGGAAAACGCACAAAGGAATCCTCTTTGTCCTTTTCCCTAAGGCCGTGTTCAAAACGCCTTCTCAAAACCTCTCTCATACTTCCGTAATCATCGGCTCCGATTATCGTCTTAGTCTTAAATCTCCTGTAGTCGGATCTTTTGGGTTTTCCGCCCTCAAAAACCACCATGGAGGCCACGTTTTCAAAGCCTGCGGTGTTCGATATGTCATACGACTCTATTCTATATAGCTTTTCCAGTTTTAGCAAGTTCTTTATTTCCAGAAGAGCACCCGCAGTGCGCTTTTCCTGATCCCTTATCCGTTTTTCGTCATTAAACAACACAGTCCTTGCATTGTTTTCGGCCATCTCCGTAAGCTTCAGTTTTTCTCCCTTCTTGGGAGTGTATATAGTGACCTTACTGCCCCGGATCTCAGACAACCAGCCTTCTATAAGTTCTGCGTCCTCTATCTCTTTTGATATATATATTTCTCTGGGGATGTGGGGTGTACCCGAATAGTACTGCTTTATAAAGTCTTCCAGTATCTTTTCCCGGGTTTCGTTTTCTACGCCGGTAAGATAAAAATGTTCTCTTCCCGTGAGTTTTCCGTTTCTTATAAAGAAACAGGACGCAACGGCAGTATCATCTTTATTGACCACAGCCACTATATCCCTGTCGTTATCGTCACATTCATCCGCTTTCTGAGCCTGATCCAGTCTCTTGATACTGTTGATCAGATCTCTCATCTCCGCAGCTCTTTCAAATTCCAGATTTTCCGAATAAAGAAGCATACGTTCTGCCAACGAGTCGGTAACGGCTTCATGGTGGCCTTTAAGGAAAGACAGACAACGATCCACGCCCTTAAGATACTCTTCCCTCTTTACATCTCCCATGCAGGGAGCGGAACACTGTCCCATGGAATGATAAAGACAGGGTCTTTCACAGATCCTTTCTCCCTCGGTTATCTTCTTGCTGCAGTTTCTGATGCGGCAGGTCTTTCTTAAAAGATCTATGGTCTGATGAACCGAGTCCGCAGAGGTATAAGGGCCGAAATACTCTGAATTGTCCTTCTTTCTTTCCCTTGCCATAAAGATCCTGGGGAAATCCTCACCCACTGTAACCTTGATATAAGGATAATGCTTATCGTCCTTAAGCATGGTATTGTACTTGGGACGATGTTCCTTTATAAGGTTGCATTCCAAAACGAGTGCCTCCATTTCCGAATCCACAACAATGTATTCGAACCAGGCAATGCAGGAAACCATCTTCCTGACCTTGGCAGTGTGATTCTTGTTGCTTTGGAAATACTGACGCACTCGGTTTTTGAGCACAATGGCCTTACCGACGTATATTATCTCATCCTCGGCATTGTGCATTATATAAACTCCCGGCTTAGCCGGGAGTTTTTTAAGTTCTTCCTGAATATTAAATTCCATATTCACCGTTATCAACGATCATTCGGAAGCTTTATTTTCTGTATCCTCTTTGACTTCCTTATCGTCTTCACTGTTTTTTTCTTCGGGCACTATACCCTTCATTTCATTGTAGATAGCCATGAATTCCTTACCGGTAATACTCTCCTTTTCAAGAAGAACACCTGCAATACGGTCAAGGATATCACGGTTTTCATTGATCAGCTGTTTAGCCTTATTGTAGCACTCTGCTATCAGATCTCTTACTTCCTTATCGATCTCGGTAGCAGTCTCATCGGAGCACTGGGAAACAGCTCTGCCTTCAAGATATTTGTTCTCGATGCTTTCAAGCATAACAAGTCCGAACTTGTCACTCATACCGTATCTGGTAACCATGGATCTCGCAATGTCCGTTGCCTGTTCTATATCATTGGCCGCACCTGTGGTAACGGATCCGAAAACGATCTCTTCAGCCGCTCGTCCCGCACAGAAGGTTACGATCCTTGCGATCAGTTCTTCCTTCTTCATGAGGTACTTTTCTTCCTCAGGAGCCTGAAGAACATAACCGAGAGCACCCTTGGTCCTGGGAACGATGGTGATCTTCTGAACAGGTTCTGCATTTTTCTGCAATGCACTTACAAGAGCATGACCCGTTTCATGGAAAGCAACGATGTTTTTCTCTTCCTTGCTTAATATCCTGTCTTTCTTTTCCTTACCAGCGATAACCCCTTCCCCAGACTCAAAATGGTCTGCCTGGGTAACATAATTCCTGCCCTTCTTAACAGCAAGGATGGCTGCTTCGTTTATCATATTGGCAAGATCCGAACCCACAGCCCCGCTGGTAGCCAGCGCGATTGCTTCAAGATCCACATCATCGCCCATATTAACGTTCTTCGCATGAACCTTAAGCACCTCTACTCTGCCCTTAAGGTCAGGTCTGTCAACTATTATCCTTCTGTCGAAACGGCCGGGGCGAAGAAGGGCCTTATCCAATACTTCGGGACGGTTAGTGGCCGCAAGGATAACGATACCCTTGGAAGTATCAAATCCGTCCATTTCGGAAAGGAGCTGGTTAAGAGTCTGCTCTCTTTCATCATTACCGCCGCCGTATCTTGAATCTCTGGACTTACCGATGGCATCCACCTCATCAATAAAGATGATGCAGGGAGCCATGCTCTGAGCCTGTTTAAACAGATCTCTTACTCTGGATGCACCCACGCCCACATACATTTCCACGAAATCAGAACCGGAAAGTGAAAAGAAGGGTACCTTTGCTTCGCCGGCAACGGCCTTAGCAAGAAGGGTTTTACCTGTTCCGGGAGGTCCTACGAGAAGAGCTCCCTTGGGAAGCTTGGCTCCGATGGCAGTGTATTTTCCGGGATCATGAAGGAAATCCACAAGCTCGGTAAGACTTTCCTTTGCCTCCTCCTGTCCTGCCACATCCTTAAAGGTAACACCCGTTTCTTTTTCCACATAGACCTTGGCATTACTCCTGCCCACGGACATGAGTCCGCCGGAGCTCTTTGATGCCAGACGATACATGAGGAACATGAAAATGAATATTCCTCCGAACATTATCACGAAATCCAGTATGGTGGAAAGTATCTGAGAAGAACCGTTATCAATGGCTCTGGAATAGGTCACTCCTGCCTTTTCCAAACGGATCTGCAAAGCATTTCCGTCTTCCAGGATACCCGTATATCTTGTTTCTGTGTACTTGGTATACTTCTGTTCCTTTGGTGTGATTATAAGCCTTTGGGTGTTCGACTGTATCTCTACGGAATCCACCTCGCCATTGTCCAGCATATCAATGAACTCATCATAGGTGATCTCCTTGGTAGTGCTGTTCTCAATGGACTTACTGATCATGTGTCCCCAGAGAAGAACAAACAGAGCGACCACTATGCATATTAATATGCCGGCTTTCATCTGTCTGTTATCTTTATTGTTCTTATTGTTTTTGTTATTGCCGCTGTTTTGATTGTTTGGATTATTTAAGTTATTGTCCATCTGTCCTCCGGCGGTTTACCCCGCACCTCATATTCCTCAATGGGTTAGATTTTATCATTGTACACTTTTTATGTCAATTTTTTGTGTCCAGCCCCTAAAGAAAGAATAAATTTTTATTTGGTTTTGTAATCGGCTCTTATAAAGTACTCGTCCCGGACAGCTTCATTGTAATAATGCTCTGATCTTTCAGCATCACCCAGGTTCTCAAATATCTTCCCCAGTATATGATCGATCTCTGCAGGCTTAACCGTGAATTTATCAAACTCTTCGGCAAATCCCCTTATATCACCGTACTCACCGGTCTCAAGAGCGGTCCTCAGCACCACACACATGGCTTCCAGCGATGAAAAACTGTCATTACCGTTTATCCTCTTTGAAAAGAAAGGTTCCGCCTTTAAAAAATCCTCTTTACTTCCGTTAAAGAATAATTCCTTGGCATACATGGACCATAACCTGTCCGACATATCTCCCTTTTCGTTCAATACTCTTAAAAAAGCTTTAAAATCCCGGGAGGAATGGTTTTCCTCAGGACAGTGGAGGATCTCCACGTCCGAATCAAAAACCACCGGATCCAGGCGCACGGTCTCATGGATGGGATCTATCCAGGTAAAGGTCCTGAGCCTCTTAAACAATTTGGGTCTTCTCTCTCTGAGATCATTGTAGGCCATGTTTATATCCTTAGGATTCACATAGACCATGGTGACTATCTCCACCTCAGGTATAAGACAGTTTTTTAAGATCTCAAACCTTCTGATATTCTCCGGATCCAGTACCTCATCCGCATCTGCGGAATAGATATAGTCTCCGGAGGCCTTTGAAAAAACGAAATTCCTTGCATCGGAAAAATCCCCTGTCCATTCAAAGTCATAGATCTTGTCCGTATACCTTGCCGCCACTTTCTTTGTATCATCGGAAGACCCCGTATCCGCTACTATGATCTCATCCGCGATGGTCTTAAGGCCTTCAAGGCATCTTGCCAATATCTTCTCTTCATTTTTTACGATCATGCATACGCTGACAGTCATGTTTTCTCTTCCCTTTATCGCTCATGCCTCAAGGATCTTTTTCATAGCTCTCAATGCTTTTCCTCTGTGACTCATGGAGTTCTTTTCATCCGAAGTCATTTCCGCGGCACTCTTATTGTACTCGGGCACCCAAAAGATGGGATCGTATCCGAAGCCTCCGTTTCCACGCTGCTCGTATCCTATCCTGCCTTCAAATGTCTCTGTCACAGCCTCTTCTCTGCCGTCGGGCCATACAGCCGCCACAGCGCATACATATCTTGCCGTTCTCTTCTCCTCAGGCACGTCTTTAAGCTTGTCAAGGATGTAATTGTTTTTATGATCATAATCCGTATCATGTCCCAGAAAGCGGGCCGAATATATGCCAGGCTGCTTATCCATGGCATCTATCTCAAGTCCCGAGTCATCAGCCAAGGTAAGGCATCCCGAGGCTTTTGCGATGGCTCTTGCCTTGATAAGGGCATTCTCCGCAAAGGTAGTCCCGTTTTCTTCTATATCCATATCGAAGCCCGCATCCTTCATGGAAACGATCTCCAGATCCTCATTGTCAAGGATCTCTCCTATCTCTCTCAATTTATCTTTGTTACCTGTGGCAAAAATTATCCTTGTCATTTTTCTTCCTTTCTCAGTGGGTCCGCATTTTTAAGCAAACCGCCTCTTTTTAATATCTCGCACCCTCCGTCAAAAGTCAACCTTGACTTTTAACTCTTTTGCATATAGAATCGCAACTATGGAAAAATTTGAATTTATCTGCCCCTGTCACTTCGGTATGGAGGCCATATTAAAAAAAGAAATACTTGATCTTGGCTACGAGATCCTGACGGTAGAAGACGGTAAGGTTACTTTTACGGGTGACGTTACCGCTTTTGCACGCGCAAACATCTTCCTTCGCACAGCCGAAAGAGTTCTTTGGAAGGTGGGTTCCTTTAAAGCCGAGACCTTCGAGGACCTGTTTCAGGGCACAAAAGCCATTGCCTGGGAGGAGTTCCTTCCCAAGGATGCAAAATTCTGGGTTACGAAGGCTAACTCCGTTAAGAGTAAGCTCTTCTCTCCCTCGGACATCCAATCCATTATGAAAAAGGCCATGGTGGAAAGAATGAAGCAGCATTACGGCATATCCCGTTTCGAGGAGACCGGCGCTTCTTTCCCTTTACGTGTGTCCATAATGAAGGATATTGTCACTGTAGGTGTGGATACTTCGGGCGAATCCCTTCATAAAAGAGGCTATCGTAAAATGATAGTTAAGGCTCCGATAGAAGAAACCCTTGCCGCTGCCCTCATCTTGTTGACTCCCTGGAATAAAGACAGGATCCTGGTGGATCCCTTTTGCGGAAGCGGGACCATCCCCATTGAAGCCGCAATGATCGGAGCTAATATCGCTCCCGGCATGAACAGGGAATTTACAGCCGAGGAATGGACCGGCATCATCCCCAAAAAATGCTGGTATGCCGCTGTGGAAGAAGCAAACTCAAAGATCCGTACGGATATCGAGATGAACATCCAGGGCTATGATATAGATAACGAAGCCATTAAAGCCGCGCGCCGGAATGCCATCGATGCGGGTGTCGATAAATATATACACTTCCAGACCCGAGATGTGAAGGATCTCAATAATCCCAAAAAGTACGGTTTCATCATCACAAATCCTCCTTACGGAGAGAGACTGGAAGATAAAAAAGATATGCCCGCTCTGTATGAAACCATCGGGAAAGCATATGCACGGCTGGACTCCTGGTCCATGTTCATGATCACAAGTTTCGAGGATGCGGCCAGATACATCGGAAAACAGCCCGACAAGAACAGAAAATTATATAACGGAATGCTTAAGACCTACTTCTATTCTTTTTTGGGTCCCAAGCCTCCGAAGAAATGAGTAATATAAAACACCGGCCAGATAAAAGTCCGGTGTTTTTTTCTTAACCTGTTCCGTTTTTAATTTATCAGGTAATCTATAAATTCCTTATATATTTCTTTTCTGTCCAGCTCATTCAGTAGTTCATGACGATCTCCGGGATAAAGCTTCATTGTAACTGCGGTAAATCCAAGTTCAATGTATCTGTCATAGAGTTCCTTTACGCCTTTTCCGAAATCTCCCACAGGGTCATCTTCTCCGCTGGCAATAAAGATGGGAAGATCATGACGGGTGTTCTCCATGCCCCACTTCGCATTTCCGGTGATCGAAACCAGATCGTGATAAAAACTTGAAGTGCAGATAAATCCACAGGCAGGATCCTTGATATAAGCGTCTACTATCTTTTCATCCTTGGTGAGCCAGTCACTTGGTGTTCTCTTGCAGTCTCTGAGATAAACCTTGTTTCCGAACATGAGTTTATTTAAGAACGGTGACTTGTGCTTGGGTCCGCAGAAGAACGATACTATGCCGGCGACTGCCATTCCGCTCTTACACATGGAATCCGACTGATAAGCCGTTCCGCAGAGGATAACCTTGTCCATCTTATCAAATTTCTGGATCAGGTTACGTCCGATAAGGGAACCCATACTGTGTCCGAAAAGAGCACATGTCTCGCTTCTCTTTTTCTCGCAGACATATTTCATTGCCGCCACTGCATCCTCGATAACCAGCTTGTCACCGTTTTTCTTCGCAAAGAAACCCAGGTCTTCCTGAGGAAGCTTCTCTCCGTGTCCTCTGTGATCATAAATGTAGGCATCGATCCCCGCCTTATTCAAAGCTCTGATAAAACTCAGATAACGGCCGTAATGCTCTGCCATTCCGTGAAGCAGCAAAACACTTGTAAGCACCTTTTCTTCATCTGTTTCGTAAACGTGAAGTTTGATCTTATACCCTTCGGCCCCATCGATCATTACCGTTCTCTGTCCCATAAAAAAATCCTCCCTATGGTTATATTGACTCCTAACAAAAAAGAACAGACAGATCTGTTCCCAAAAAAATCACAGTCAAGCCTCTATGGTGTGCTTGATCGCCTCTGTAGTGATAGGCCTTACTATATAGTCATTGATATGGAATCTCCATGCATCTATTGCATAATCAATAACATCCGAGATCAAATTGATCCGAATGTTCTTATTGCAATTCCTCAATTTTTCAGCTAAAGCAAAACCGGATGTGGCTTTCATCTCTACATCCGCAAAGCACATATCAACCTGATTTTTTGTAGCATATTCCATTGCCCGGATAGGGTTATCAAACCCGATAACCTGATCCTCGGGAAAAACAGCAGCTACACAGCTGATAAGATGTTTAAGTTCTTTTTTATTGTTCTGTACCAGCATTATAACCAACTGAATCACCCTCTTTGCTAAAAAATTTCATGTCTGTAAATTTTCTTCCCCCTGTCTAACCATTAAACGAATTATATCTATTTCAGTACAACAAAAGTACATCATGTTAACATACAATTAAGTACAACAAAAAACCAAACTGTATATTTTTCATGAACAACTTCGTTAAAGTTCAGACAACCGCTTAAATTATTAATTTCCAAACAAAAAACCACAGGAACAAAACTGTTTGCCCTGTGGTATGTATTTCACCCTAAATTACCTGTGAGCTTTTTCCATAAGATCTGCATTTGTCATCTCAGCCCAACTGTATTGAGCCATGTATTCGCCCCTGTATGAGTTTATTGCAATCGCATCCCCCTTGTAAAAATCATAGACATCACACTTTATTTTTGAAGTATCCGCAGCTATGTGATTCCAGGTTTTTACGATGATATTGCCTATTCCGAGCTCTTTTAATGTCTTCTTCATACTGGAGATTATGGTATGGGCCTGATTCAGTGTAGTCTTATCACTGGGCCTGTCCTCCCATAATATGCTTACAATCTCTCCCGTGGTAATAGCCGCCCCGTTTCGGTCTATCAGGTAGGCAAAAAGCTCTTTGGCCTTTTCCCTTTGAAAGGAAACCTGATGATTATCCACAAACAATTCGAAATTTCCAAAGGTCTGAACACGTATATCTTTTGGAAGTTCGTTACCCGTATTCTTCCAATCTATATTCAGAGCATCCAGTGTCTCTATAATATGTTTGGCTTCAACAGGTTTTAACAGATATCCCACCGCATGCATCCGAAATGCATCATATGCATATTCGCTGTAGGCGGTACAAAAAATAATCTTCGTTTCGTGATGAATGTCCTTGAGTTTCTTTGCCAGCTCTATTCCTGTCATCCCCCGAAGATTAATGTCCAGAAAAGCATAATCCAGCTTTTCATCATGAGCAGCAAGATCGTTCGCGTAGTCGATCGCCTCATTTCCGCCTTCAAAACCGACTATTTCATCGTCTTCAAAGACTTTACGCAATTCAACTTTCATATCGTCGAGTATCAAGCGCTCGTCATCAACCGCCAAGATATTCATAGTCCTCTCCTTAACCCAAATATTAAAGGAATTATAGCATTAAAAAAAAATCGTTACAACTGATTTTATAATTTTTTAATGAATCTGCGGCATATTTTATGATATTATGCCCCATGCTAAAAGCCTTGATCTATATTGGGTTTTTCAACATTTTAAGCCCTGTCTGCAATAAGTTTTAAAGGAGGCTCCTATGTCCAATCAATGTGATATGTGTGCAAATTATGCATATGATGAAGAATACGATGAGTACTATTGTGCAATCGACCTGGATGAAGACGAATACTACCGTTACATCTCAGATCGCAGTGCAGTATGCCCATATTTTAAGAACGGTGATGAATATGCCGTAGTTAAACATCAAATGTGATCTTATATCACAAAAATTCTTCAAAAACCATATTACTGACATCCAGGCCGTAATCCGTGAGGCATATCCTGTCTCCTTCATTTCGGATGACTCCCAGTCTCTCAAAACGCCTGAGGATATCGCCGTATTCATTATCAGGTTCCGTGCCGAAGCGGCTAAGGAACTTATTTTTTGAGACCCCTTCGGTCATTCTTAGTCCCAGTATCATGAATTCGGACATCAATGCTTTTTTATCAAGTTTTTCCTCTATTATATGTTTTTCCGGATTTATTAAATATTCCTTCAATTCCGCTATATTTGAGTACCTTACGTTTTCCACCAGAGAAGATGCCCCCAACCCAAGTCCGATGTACTCTTTACCTGTCCAATAGGCTGAATTGTGTTTACTTTCAAAACCCTTCAAAGAGTAATTTGAGATCTCATAACGGTGAAATCCCTCTTCTTCCAGCATCTTTTTGGTAAGGGCATACATCTTTCTGTCAGTATCCTCATCCGGGAGATCCCGTCTTTTTTTGCCCTTATCCCCATAGTCTGCCCAAAAGGGGGTTCCCGGCTCGACGATCAGGCTGTAGGAGGAAATGTGCTGAGGCTTAAGTTCAATGATCTTCCTAAGGTCCTCTTCATATTTTTCCAGGGTCTGACCCGGAAGTGCCGAGATAATATCTGCGGATATGTTAGAAAATCCTGCTTCTTTAGCCGACGCAAAACACTCTTTTGCTTCGGCAAAAGAATGGATCCTCCCCAAAAGTCTGAGTTCATCGTCATCTGCGGATTGGACTCCCACGGAAAGCCGGTCCGCTCCAACATCTTTGTATCCCTTAAGTTTTTTAAAGTCCACGGTTCCGGGGTTCACTTCTATGGTAAATTCCTTAAGATGTTTAAGGTCAAAAGCGTCTTTAAGCGTTTCCGTGATCTCACCTATCTGCTCCGGATCCAGCACTGAGGGTGTACCTCCCCCGAAATAAAGAGTATCCGCAACCCTGCTTTCGGCTATGTCCTTGTAGGATCGGATCTCTTTTTTCAGTACAGAAACATACTCCCGGATACGTTCAGAGTCTCCGGGAGCAGATAAGAAATCGCAGTATTTACATTTTTTTCTGCAAAATGGAATATGTACATATATTCCGATAGGTGTCTTTTTCATAATAAACGATATCAATCATCATCATCCAGCTTGAGCACCGCCATAAATGCCTTCTGAGGCACTTCAACGTTACCCACCTGTCTCATACGCTTCTTGCCTTCCTTCTGCTTTTCCAACAGTTTCTTTTTACGGGAGATATCTCCTCCGTAGCACTTGGCAAGCACATCTTTTCTGACTGCGGAAACTGTTTCACGGGCTATTATCTTACCGCCCACAGCCGCCTGTATGGGTATTTCAAAAAGATGTCTGGGTATTTCTTCCTTAAGCTTTTCGCACATCCTTCTTCCTCTTTCGTAAGCACCGTCAGCGTGTACGATAAACGAAAGGGCATCCACCTCTTCATGATTTATAAGGATATCAAGCTTACAGAGTTTGGAGGGAACATAGCCCTTCATCTCGTAGTCCAGAGAAGCATAGCCCTTCGATCTGGATTTAAGCGCATCGAAGAAATCATAGATTATCTCATTTAAGGGCAGTTCATATTTAAGAAGTGCCCTGGTCTGCTCCATGTACTCGATGCCAAGATATATGCCTCTTCTTTCCTGGCAAAGTTTCATGATGGCGCCCACAAATTCGGTGGTAACCATGATCTCCGCATTCACCACAGGCTCTTCCATATGCTCTATCTCCGAAGGATCGGGCATGTTGGAAGGATTGGTAAGATCCAGGCATTCTCCGTTGGTCTTGTATATCTTATAGATAACACCGGGAGCTGTGGTGACCAGATCCAGCAGATACTCTCTTTCAAGTCTTTCCTGGATGATCTCCAGATGGAGAAGTCCCAAAAATCCGCATCTGAAACCGAAGCCCAGTGCCACAGAAGTCTCGGGTTCAAACTGTAAAGCCGCATCGTTAAGCTGCAGTTTTTCCAATGCATCCCTGAGATCCGAATAGTGGGCTCCGTCCGCAGGATAAAGTCCGCAATAGACCATGGGATTTACTTTTTTGTATCCGGGAAGGGCCTGAGGGCACGGCTTATCCGCCTCTGTAACAGTGTCTCCCACTCTGGTATCCTTAACATTCTTAAGAGAAGCAGTGATATAGCCTACGCAGCCTGCATACAGTTCCTCGCAGGGAACAAAGCGTCCGGGTCCGAAGGTTCCCACCTCCACTACCTCTGCTTCCGCTCCGGTAGCCATCATCTTTATTTTTGTCCCCTTATGAACACAACCGTCAAATATACGGCAGAAAATGATAACGCCTCTGTAGGAATCATAGAGGGAATCGAAGATGAGCGCCTTTAAAGGTGCACTGTCGTCTCCCTTGGGTGCAGGAACTTTTTTGACTATAGCTTCCAGCACATCATCGATATTTAAACCGTTCTTTGCGGAGATAAGCGGAGCATCCTGTGCTTCTATGCCTATCACGTCTTCTATCTCATTGATCACTCTCTCCGGCTCGGCGGAGGGAAGATCTATCTTATTTCTTCCAGGAAAACCTTCAAGATTGTGATCGATGGCCAGATATACATTAGCCAGTGTCTGGGCTTCTATGCCCTGGGCAGCATCCACTACCAGAATGGCGCCTTCACAGGCAGCGAGGCTTCTGGAAACCTCATAGTTAAAGTCCACATGTCCGGGGGTATCGATCAGATTAAAAATGTATTCCTCTCCATCCTTCGCCTTATAAACTGTTCGGACGGTCTGTGCCTTGATCGTAATACCTCTTTCCCGTTCAAGATCCATGTTATCGAGGACCTGCTCCTGCATCTCACGTGCGGTAAGAAGACCGGTCTTCTCGATGATCCTGTCCGCAAGGGTACTTTTGCCGTGATCTATGTGTGCGATTATACAAAAATTTCTGATTTTGGATTGATCAATATGTATCATTCTTTTAAATATCCTTTAACACTCAATTATTAACTTCAAAGTCTTTATTTCATAAGGCAGCATGGAGACATGAATGCCTTCTTCGCCAAATTCCAGACGCCCTGTGGTATATTCCAGCATATCACATTCAAAGGCCGCCTGCACCTTAAACGGTGTACGGATGTGAAGATCCGCTCTTGAACCCCAGCATTCGTAAAGCCTTACTATTACGGACACGCTGTTCCTGCCCTCTCCCGTTTCGTTATTATCGATCCTTACAACCGTATTCTCTCTGTTCTCCGGCAATTTCATAACTTCAAGGATGACATTTTCGGGAGTACCGTCTATAAAGCTCTTTTCCAGTTCGGTTCTGCTTCCGCCGTAACAGGTATACACGGGATAATTCAGGAAGTATCCTTCCTTAACTACTCCGCCCTGTCTGAAATCGCCCCTGTGAGGCAGAAGGGAATAGGTAAACTCATGATATTCCTTATCCGCATTGGGATTAGGGAAAATACCGGATTTAAGGAGGGTCAGGGCTATGGTGGATTCATGCGCCGAGTAACCGTATTTGCAGTCGTTCATTAGTGCAACGCCGTATCCGCACTCCGACAGATCTGCCCACTTGTGACCGCACACCTCGTACTTTGCCTTCTCCCAGCTGGTGTTTTCATGTGTGGGTCTCTCCACGTTTCCGTACTGGATATCATAGGTAGCCTTATTGGTAACCAGATCAAAGGGGAAGAAGGTTTTAAGCAGGATCTGGGATTCATTCCACTGTATACCCGTCTTAAAGTCTATTCTTCTGATCTGTTCGTATAAGCATATGCTCTGAACGATCACAGACTTGTTAAATCTTCTTTCGATCCTGATGCAGGTCCTTACAGGTCCTTTTTCCGTGATCACGGCAGAAACGGTGTCATGAAGTTCCCATTTCTTCTCCACATAAAAAGCATCTATGTTCCAGGCATCGTAATCCTTGGGGATATCTTCATAGCATACCAGTGCATTCGCTGTTTCTCCCTGCTTTATGATCTCCCTTTTGTTATCTTTATCATATATAGAGGATATCTCCATATCCTCATTAAACCTAAGTGTATAGAAAGCGGTATCGATCACTCTTTCAGAAGGCTCAAGGCTTAACAGATCGATATATCTGAAAGGTTTTTCCTCATCCACGGGTTTTAAGGCAAAGGTCTTATAGCCCTTGGCGGGAACATCAGAAGCAAACCACACGGTCCGTCCGTCTGCGGTACGCTGTGAAGGCAGGACACGTCCGTCCTTCATGTCCCAGGGCTCCATTCTTCCTTCGGTTATGATGATATCATCTCTTAAGAAAGATGTATTGTTAAATGCGGTTATCATATCACTGTTTTCGGAGCCCGCAAAGTTCCTGTCATATCCGCCGCCAACATTTCTGAGTATCTTAAGCAGAGAGCTGCGTATGATCTCATCTTCAATAGCCCAGGCTTCTTTATACTGGGCAAGGGAATCATTATAAACGTCTTCGATGGAAGAACCGGGAAGGATATCGTGGAATTGGTTGAGCAGAACTATCTTCCAACATCTCTTAAGATCGGCATAGGGATAATTTTCAGCCTTTCCCAGGATAAAAGCCAGAGTGGCAAAGCTCTCGGCATCCTGGTTCCTGATCTCACACTTACGATTGTATTTCTTATTTCTGGCCATGGAAGTGTAGGTGCCGCGATGATACTCAAGATACAGTTCACCGTTCCATTTGGGCACTTTTTTGCCTTCCAGCCTTTTCTCAAGCCCTTCGAAGAATTCAAGAGCATGGCTGTGCTTTACTCCGGGACATCCGGGCAGCCTTGACGCAAGTCTTCTGCTCTCTTCCAGCATCTGTACGGTAGCGCCGCCGCCGCCGTCTCCATAGCCGAAACATGTAAGCACATCATTGTTAATGTCCTTATTTTGGTACATTTGCCAGCAACCCATGATCTGCTTTGCATTCTGACGTCCGTTGTATGTAGTCTCAAAAGACTTCCTTTTATCCAGTTCAGGATCCGTTATATAATCCTTGGTTGTAATGAAATAGGTAAGGATCTCCGTTCCGTCTATACCCTTCCACATAAAAGTGTCGTTGGGTATGCGGTTATATTCATTCCAGCCTATCTTGGTGGTCATAAAATAGTCTATGCGGCTTTTTTTAAGTATCTGCGGCATAGCAGCGCTGTACCCGAAAACATCCGGAAGCCACAGCACTCTGTTGTCTGCGGTTCCGAATTCTTCTTTAAAGAAACGCTTTCCGAAAAGGATCTGACGGATAAGGGATTCACCCGAAGCAAGATTGCAATCCGCCTCCAGCCACATGGCCCCTTCCGTTTCCCATCTTCCTTCTCTTACTCTTTCCTTGATCCTTTCATAGATCTCGGGACTTTCTTCTTTTACAAATTCATAGAGCTGTGGCTGACTGGACATAAACTTATATTCCGGAAACATGTCCATTTCATATAGTACGGTGGAAAAACTCCTGAGTGCTTTTTCCCTTGTCTGTCTCAAAGGCCATTTCCAGGCCACATCAATGTGAGTGTGTCCGACACTGGAAACGGTCACATTGGAAATGGGATCTTTTTCTATTAATCTATCCCTTTCGGAATATATATATTTCTTAATATATTCATCGCATTCCGCCACAGATCTGTGGAAGTTTTCCGAGCCTCTGTCTCTCAAGTCAAGGAGGGATACTGCGTCGTTCAAGACCTTAAGATACTCTTCTCTCAGCCTGTCGGTACCCTTCATCAGACCGGCGATCTCATAGGGTACCTTGAGATCGTAATACAATTCCTCCACATCCTCTTCTATTGATGCAATGTCCAGCAACAGAAACTCATCGGCGACGCCTCCGTTGGTATAGGCATATAGTCCGTATTCATACTTTGAACCCGGTACAGCCTCCGAACACAGCAACACTTCATTGTGGTTGAGATCATGTCCGCATACCACTTTTCCGTTTATATACACAAGGAACTGAGGATTATTGGTGTTCCAGATATCCGTGGCACCTGTGTTCAAAGTAACGCAGACCTTTTTCCCGGCCATACTCTGAGGTATTGTGATCACCGTTTTAAAAGCCGCATGAGCATCTGCCCCGCCCCAGGTCTGATACCGTCCGAACTCGGTCCATTCTCCTTTTTCATCGAAGCAATTGTCCCTTTCTCCGTAACCAATATCTTTTTTATAAATATCGCCTATCGGTCCACGGTTACTTCTCCTCTCGGAATTCAGAATATCAAGTATACCTTTGATACGATCCTGATAATAATCCATCACTGCATTTTTCCTTTCGCTTCCGATTTCATCAGCATTTTATTCTCGTACATCCTTTGATCCGCCGTACGATAGGCAGAACGTACGTTCTTTTTATTCTCAAGACTGGTACAGGTACCTCTGGCAACACTTATCTTGTAATCTCTTCTTTTCCTGTTGATCTCCTCGATACGGTTGTCCATTCCCTCAAGAAGACGATCTATATTCAAAACCTCAGCATGTCGGATGATGACAAGGAATTCATCACCGCCGGTCCTTCCCACCGTTCCTACGCTTTCAAAAACATTTTTCAGGATACCCGCAAAGTCTTTGAGCAGTTTATCTCCCGCCGCATGGCCGTGTTTATCGTTAACTTCTTTAAGGTTATTAAGGTCAAAGGCGATAACTGCGTAATCCGTATCATTCTGATCTATATCATCAAATACAAGTTCGCATTGACGTCTGTTGGCAAGTCCCGTAAGATAATCGCTGTTTGCCATCTGCTCATAAACTTCCATCTCACTGGCCTGACGAACACGTCTGGACATTTCATCCGAAAAGTCCATGACCATGGATATAACAAGTATACCGGAACCCATATAAGAGATCCCGTCGAAGTTACCGCTCAGCTTCGAAGAATAAGCCAGAAGATTAAAGATGATGATATCCGTTACGCCGCAAAGGCTGAGTGCCGCGATACCTATATAAAAAGCCACTTCCTGTCTGTCCTTTTCCCAAATTGACTGAACAAAATTAAACATCATGTAACATATCATTATCAAGATGAAAGTATGCTGCAGCTTTAGCATCTGGGTCAAATGAACCAGATTAAACAGGTGAAGCAGTATCGTTATGCCAGTTAAGGCGATATCTCCTATAAACAGCAGTCTGTATACGTTTCTCTTTACTCGGGATGTTTTATCCTTAACCTTTATTCCAAAATAGGCAAAAACGAATACAGGAGCAAGATACAAGGCCAAATATTCCGATACGGTCTTCAGTTGATAATCCGGATTGATAAGCAGTATGAGGTCGTGCTCGCAAAAGGACCACAAGCCGATAAAAAAGCTGAACAAGCCGATATAAAGCATCTGTCTCATGCCGCGATTATCGATAACGTAGACGAGACCTATGCCTATCATACTGATGCCTATTATCATATCCGTAACGGCAATGGCAGAGGGAAGAAAGTTTTCCTTAACGACATACATATCGACTTCATTTGCTTCCATAAGAAGCGGAACCGGAAGTGATCCTATGCCGTTATTTTCTCCGGACCTGAACACGATCTTGATCTTTTTTCCTTCGTATCCCAAAGGCAGATCCACCACATGCTTTCCGTATCCGATCAGCTTTCCTTCGCGGAATTCTTTTCTACCGGTTACATAGATCAGCTCATCACCCACATAGATATCCATCTCTGCAAGATAGTTGCTGAGCATGATCGCGGCATTTTGAATGCCGGTTTCCGGAAGCACATTGGTGAGAGTCATGGTGTCGCCTTTTAAAGCATTATGAGCTTTATAATCTTCAAGATCCACATCTGTCAGCAGATCCCCTTTGTACAAAACTGTCCACCCGGTATCAAGTCTTACTATTTCCCGATCGCTGTGCTTTCCCTTAAGGCCGAAATTAAAAAAGCAATAGGCCGTCAGCATGATAAAGGTCAAGGCTATTGTAAGTCTCAGTGCTTTCATTTAGTCTCCGTTTCTTCCCCTGAACGTGTGTCGTCTTAAAGGCACACACGTTTTATTTTACTATTTTTCCGTATATTATACAATCCAAATCTAAAAAAAAGGCGGTGCAGACCGCCTTTAAAGTTATAATCCCTGTTTATTCAGATTGGCAATAGTGGAAATGATATGTTCATGAGCAAGCTTCTCTGCCAGGTCACCGTTTCTGCCCTTAATGGCTTCAAGGATGGCTGCATGTTCCTCATTGGATTTTTTCGCTCTTTCCTCCCGTCCCAGAGAGATCTTTCTGATCCTCTCCACATAATGGTGATAGGTGGACAGCTGATGCTCCAGTATCTTGCTGCCCGAGGCCTTGTAAATGGTCTCATGAAAGGCGCTGTCAAGTTCCACTATAGTCTCGTAATGTTTTTTTCCTATATGGAAATTCGAGATATATACATTTTCTTCCAATGCTTCTATCTCTTCATCCGTGATCCTTTCACAGGCCCAGCGCGCAGCCAGTCCTTCAAGATAGGATCTGATCACATATATATCATGGATATCCTTTTGAGATATTCCGTGTACATAAGCGCCCTTATTGGGGATAATATTAACGAGTCCCTCCAGTTCCAGCTGCCTCAGGGCCTCTCTCACCGGGGTACGACTGACGCCAAGTTCATTTCCGATAGAAACCTCTTTTAATTCCTCATTCTCGGCATATTTCCCCGAAAGGATATCTTCTCTGATACGGTTGAATACTCTTCCTCTCAAAGAATATTTGTCGGTAACTTCTTTAGAAACCTCGTCAGATTCGTTTTTGCCCGCTAAATCATTTTTTGAATCACTCATTTTATCACCCTTTAAGTTTTTCAATCGTTTCCATTATATAATCGGCGAACTCTTCTCCGGTAACGCCGGTGTCACGTCCGGTGATAACAAGCTTCTTCTCCGTAACAGTACAGATATCGAGAGCCTTATAAAGAAGGTCGGCCTCCGCCTTATATCCGATGTGCGCGATAAGCATGGCTGCCGCACGGATAACGCTGCAAGGATCGGCATACTTCTCTCTGCCCTCGTTCACCATTCTGGGTGCGGAACCGTGAATAGCTTCGAACATGGCATACTTCTTGCCGATGTTTGCGGAACCTGCTGTACCTACGCCCCCCTGGAACTCTGCTGCTTCATCAGTGATAATGTCGCCGTAAAGATTGGGAAGAACCACTACCTGGAAGTCTCTGCGGCGGTTTTCGTCAATAAGCTTTGCAGTCATGATATCGATATACCAGTCATCGGCTGTGATATCGGGATACTCTTTTGCGATCTCTCTGAAAGTATCCAGGAATTTGCCGTCAGTGGTCTTGATGATATTTGCCTTGGTAACTGCCGTTACTCTGGTCTTTCCGTTTGCCTTTGCAAATTCAAAAGCCGCACGGATGATCCTTTCGCAGCCCTGGGATGTAACAACCGTGAAATCCACGCCCAGATCTTCATTTACATGAACGCCCTTGCTTCCTACCGCATATGCACCCTCGGTATTCTCTCTGTAGAAGGTCCAGTCGATGCCCTGCTCGGGGATCCTTACAGGTCTTACGTTTGCAAAAAGGTCAAGAGCCTTTCTCATGGCAACGTTTGCACTCTCCACATTGGGCCAGGGATCTCCCTTTCTGGGTGTGGTTGTGGGTCCCTTAAGGATAACGTCACATGTCTTGAGTTCTGCAAGCACATCAGCGGGGATCGCTGCGTTCTCAGCCACTCTTCTCTCTATGGTAAGGCCTTCGATGTTCTTAAGAACGATCTTGCCCGATGCTATATCATCTTTCAAAAGATATTCCATTATCCTGCTTGCCTGCTTGGTGATGGCAGGTCCGATGCCGTCTCCTCCGCAAACACCGATAACGATCTTGTCAAGCTTTGCATAATCAACAAAGCCGCCCTGGCTCTTCATGTCTTCAACTCTCTTAAGCTGGCTCATGAGAAGCTCGCCGAATTTCGCCTTGGCAGCTTCAATCTGTGCTGTATAGTCCATTTCTTTCTCCTGTTCTGTAAATACTTGCCGTATAGTTACTTCAGATTACACTCGGCAAACCTTCGCCGCATTCAGGTTTATACTGTTCGATCAGATCAAGCAGTTCCTTATCGGTAATCACAGTAATTCTACCATTATCAAACTCATTGTCAACCCATTCCTTTATCTTTATGACCATAGGATGGTTCTTGGAGATCATGTCGTCTCCCTTAAGCTTAAAGTAGGAATTGATCCAATGTGCTATGCCCGCAAGTCCCGATGTGTTGGAAACGGAAACAAGAGCGGGACGGTTTAAAAACTTCTCCGTATCAAAGATGTTGTATATCTCTTCATTCTTGAGAAGGCCGTCTGCATGTATGCCCGCACGGGTAACATTGAAATTCTTTCCGACAAAAGGTGTTCTGGGAGGTATAGCATAATCCAGTTCCTTTTCATAGTACTCGGCAAGTTCCGTGATGACCGTTGTGTCCATGCCGTCCAATGTACCCTTAAGCTGTGCATATTCAAATACCATAGCCTCAAGAGGGGTATTTCCTGTTCTCTCTCCTATACCGAAAAGCGAGCAGTTAACACCGCTGGCACCGTAAAGCCATGCTGTTGTGGAGTTGGAAACCGCCTTATAGAAATCGTTATGTCCGTGCCATTCAAGAAGTTCGGAAGGAACTCCTCCGTGGGTCATAAGACCGTAGATGATACCCTGTACCGAACGTGGAATCACTGCACCGGAGAAATTTACTCCGTAGCCCATGGTATCGCAGGCACGGATCTTAACGGGAAGGTTATACTCTGCCCCCAGCTTCATAAGTTCGAAGCAGAAAGGAATAACAAAGCCGTAAATATCCGAACGTGTGATATCCTCCAGATGGCAACGGGCAGCGATACCTGTTTCGAGGCATTCGCGCACGATGTTCAGATAGTGCTCCATAGCCTGGGCACGTGTCATTTTCATTTTATAGAAGATGTGATAATCAGAGCAGGAAACCAGGATACCTGTTTCTCTTACGCCCAGATCTCTCACCAGTTCGAAGTCCTTCTTGCTGGCTCTGATCCAGGTAGTGCACTCAGGGAACTTGTACCCTCTCTCCATACATTTATATAAAGCATCCCTGTCTTTTTTACTGTATACAAAAAATTCGCTCTGACGAATGAGTCCGTTGGGTCCTCCCAGTTTGTGCAGATAATCGTAGATGGTAACTATCTGCTCCGTGGTATACGGTGCTCTGGACTGCTGTCCGTCCCTGAAGGTGGTATCTGTGATCCATATCTCATCGGGGAAGCAATGGGGAACAATTCTGTCGTTAAACGCGATCTTGGGGATCTCGTCATAAGGAAACAGATTTCTGAAAACATTGGGTTTAACAACGTCAACCAGTTCATACATATGCTCTTCGAGCATCAGAAGATTGTTGTGCGGGTTAACCTGAACCTTACGGTTTTTCATTACATCTTCAAGCATGGTCCTACTCCTCTTTTTAAAAGCTTTTCGATAATGTGCATTATTGTATACAATGATACTTGCTTTGTCAACCCCAAAATATTACTTTGGAAAAAACATTAAAAAATCTTTTATTTTGCCGAAAAGAAGCCGATATTATTATCAGATACAATTCATTTCAGGGGGTCAGAATGAAGATCATTTTTAACACATTCAAATATGGGAACGCACGGACCAGATTTGCTCTTCTGCTCATGGCAACAGGCCTTTTGGCAGGTTTCGGAATGCTGGCCTACTCGCTGATCGTAGCCAACTATATTATTACCATGACCTCCGTGGTCCTGCTTATAGCCGATGTCTGCTACATTATGAGCACGGATTTCCGTAATCTTATTATTCCGGTTCAAAATAAACAGCACCGGAAGAAAGAAAAAAAGCTCAGGGTTAAAAATGACAATGAAGATGAAAGCGGCGCTCTGGACTGGATAAGCAGTGAGAAAAAGAAGAAGCCTTCTCAGGTCGAAAAAATCTCCGAAGACATTGATAAAGACGAAAAAAATGACGGGAAAGATGACGAGAAAACACCAAAGAAAAAGATCCCCGATGTTAATCCCTTGACTCTCTACGATCAGAAAAAATACAAAAAGCTCTTTATTGAATACAAGGTTAAACAGGAACACGTACTGATCCTTATCGATAGCTGTATGAGAGAAAGGATAACGGAATGTCCGGCCATTTTATGGAAGGACAAGACCACAGCCTATATCCTTCTTCTGGAAGCAGAACCCAGAATGATAAAGTTCAACATGTACGATTACAATGAAATGCACATCCGTGCAGCGGTGGATGCAGATCCCGACCGCGAATACAGGGATTTTAAAGAACATTCCTTCCTGGGAAAGCTCTTCACCCCTCTCCTTCCCAACTATACCAAGACAGATTCCGGAAACGGCAGAAAAAGCATATGCAAAAAGGCCCTTTACGGCATCGGCCCCGATATATTCTGCACCTCCAATTCGGTTAAAAACATTATTCAGGTCCTTTCCCTGAACATGGTCCTCACCGAATCAAAGATACAAAAAGGCTCCTATTCGGACTGGTTCAAACGCATATACATTTCCCGTCTCATGTACAGAGACAAGATCTTTTCGGCCCCTGAATATCAGGCTCAGGTCATGGGCATTCTGGATCAGATGGCAGAAAAGGCAAGTGACGATGACTTTTCCAACAGCATCACACAAATGCTCCTGGGTGGTCTGATCCCTCAGGAATACGCTGAATACGCCAATTTCAAACGTAAATAGCCGCACTCCGAAAAGCCCCCGTGGTCAGATGATCACGGGGGCTTTCCATTATTTCTATCCTCTTTTTCTTCTTATTATAACAACCACTATACCTGTAATAAGAATAACAACCGGTATCAGTATCAGCACTCCCGCAAGTCCCAATGCCATGCTTGCGCTCGGGATTGAAAGGCGATCCGTATCGGTAAAATCTATTGCCCTTATTACCATGGAAGACTCCTTGGATCCTGTAAGCGCCTTGATGCTGTTGATCAGGAGATTCGTGTTTCCGTAGGAGGATTTGTTGGCAAAGGTGTCATCAAACAGTCCCAGTCCGGAGAATACGCAGATGGAGGTCTCTGTGGATGTGTTATCGATACGACATCCGAAATAGAAGGTCCCTTCCTCATCCCCTTCTTCCTTTTCTATGGTAGGCGCATCCACTTTTTTAAGATAAGCCGATCCTGAAGTGTAAAGAAGGTTGGTAAGATAAAGATTATCGGCGGAGGTATCTGTTTTAATAGCCGATGAGCCCTGGGAAACCACATATTTCTCATTATATATGCCCTGATTTATCTCCGCTGCCGTAACGTTTGCGATAAAGTAATAAGCAGGATAATTCCTGTTCATGCGGTTACCCTTGTCAATGATAATACCTTCGGAAAGGGTCACGCCGTACTCACCCAAAACCCCCATGAGATTGGGATGATAAGCATCCATGTAACTTAAGTTTATAACGGCTTCGCCGCCTGCTGCCAGATACTCCTTTAAAAGAGCCGCTTCATCCTCGGTGAGATCGTTCTGAGGCGTCTGTATAAATAGCACGTTGCAATCCTCAGGTACGCAGTCCACAGTCATGAGCTTAAGGCTTTCCACTTCCATGTTGGCCTTTTCTATCTGTTTAATGGTCTCTTCGCCCAGCGCCTCCTCTCCGTGCCCAGTTACCTGATATATCTTTGCCATATCATCGGAAGTGACATAATCTATGGCAGAATCTATCTGTCCTTCCATGTCAAGGCCTGTGGTATTGGCTTCATAGTTGTAGGTGGAATAGTCTATGGAATACTCCACTATAACGTAATCCTCTTCCGCCAGATAGCGATATTTACCGTTACTTTCGTTGACTACTATGAGTGCATAGTTTGTCTCGGTGCTGTCAGTATAATCTGCCGCAAAAGCCGGATAAAGGACCGGATCCTTTACAACCACCTTCACACGATCCGAAGCCTTTCCAAACTGCTCCAGGATCTTGTCGAACATATCGACGGACTTTCCCTCGGGTTCCAGATAATAAATGGTTATATCGTCCTCAAGACCTTTTAGGTATTCCTTCGTCTCATCCGTTATGGAATAGATTTCCTTGGATGTAAGATCAAAAGTTATGTTCAATTTTATAAATACCAGATTTATGACTACCGCCAAAACTATTGCGATGCAGGAAAAAACAGCAGTATATGCTCCGCCCTTAAATCTTATGGATCTGAAGTCGGGCTTCTTAATATTTATCTTTTTCATCATCTTACCCTCCTAATTCCAGCGTCTTTTCTTTATAGCCTGCACAGACAGGAAATAAAAGAGAGCTATGATGGTCAGATAATAGATGACTGCACTGAGATCAAAGACTCCCAGCAGGAAATTATCCATCTTTCCTATAACGGAAAAGGCTCCGAACACATCAGCCAGCTTTCCTTCCAGAAGAGAGGGTTTCAAAAGTTTGATGCCTATAAGGGTTCCTTCAGTGAGCAATGCCGTGATACCGGTAATAAGAGAATTTTTCATCAGCATATGTACCGCCAATATCACCAGAAGCAGTAAGATCGCGATACCCACATAAGCCGTATGAGCATCTGTTTCAAAAAGGTTCCCCACACCTTGAGCGAGCCAGGTAAAAAAGATCACGCCGTAAGTCACTATAGCGGCAAGTATCTGATGTTCCGTGGTGCAGGAAATAAAGGCTCCGAGAGTTATATAAGCACAGCCCATGAGGAAAAAGCCCAATATGCCGCCATAGGCTGTGGCAAAGTTCACTTTACCGAAAACAAAAAGTACAGGAGGTACAATGCAGCAGAACAAAAGTGCTATAGCCAATAAGGCAAAGGCTGCCAAAAGTTTTCCCAGCACTATCCTTTCCACGGATACTCCCGAGGTCAAAAGGAGCTGATCTGTCTTTTGCTTGTTTTCCTCAGCCATAAATCTCATGGTAACCATGGGGACCATAAAGCAAAGCACCAGGGAAACAGGCTCAAGCACAACCTCAAAATTGGGATAACCCCCAAGGATATTGTCTACGTATATATATATTCCGGTTATTATCAGAAAGAAGAAAAGGAAAAACCATCCGATTATCCCCTGAAAATAACCGCGAAATTCTTTTTTAAAGATCGCTTTCATCTTTCGTTTCCTCCTCTCTCACGTCCTTTGCTCCCTCATTTACCGGTTTGGGATCTTCCTCCTCAATAACAGTTGCTTCCTCTGCGTCAGCTTCATCTTCTTCTGGGATCACTTCACTGTTTTCTTCGGATTTCTTAATGAATTCCAGGAACATTTCCTCAAGGTCCATGGAAAGGGCCGACTGTTCAAGCACCGCGATCCTTGCTCCCGCCAGCTCAAAGTATATGCTTTCTCTGATGTCTTCGCCTTCGGATGTATATACATTGAGTTCGATAACATCCTCCTCTTTCTTAACGATCTCTACTTCTTCAACACCTTCCATTGAATTCAATATATCAACGGCCTTAGTCTCATCTCCCTTAAGGGTCAGCTTAATACCGTTCCTAACGCTGAGATGCTTTGAAAGGCCTTCCGTGGTATCCGTTACTATCAGTTTTCCCTTGTTGATGATCATAACATTATCACAGACCGCACTGATCTCCGAAAGGATGTGGGAACTTAAGATTACCGTATGGTCGATGGCAAAGCTCTTTATCAGTTCCCTTATCTCTATTATCTGTACCGGATCCAGCCCCACCGTGGGTTCATCAAGTATAACTATCTCCGGCTTAGTCACAATAGCCTGGGCTATTCCCACTCTCTGTTTATAGCCCTTTGAAAGATGCTTTATCAGTCTCTCCGAAACGTCCCCTGTCCCGGTTTTTTCCATTGCCTCTTTAACAGCTTCCGCTCTCTTGTCTTTGCCGGATATTCCCTTTAATTCGGCAACAAAGTCCAGATACTCTCTTACCTTCATGTCCGGATAGAGAGGTGGCTGTTCGGGAAGATATCCTATACATTTCTTTGCCTTTTCCGGTTTTTTCACCATATCGATACCGTTGATCATAATACTTCCTTCGGTAGGCGAAATATATCCGGTCAAAATGTTCATCGTGGTTGATTTTCCTGCACCGTTGGGTCCCAAAAATCCCAATATTTCTCCCTTTTTTACGGTAAAGGAAAGATTATCGACAGCAAGATGATCCTCATATCTCTTGGTCAGATTTTTTACTTCGATCAAAGTACATTTCCTCCTCAACTGTTTTTTAGCCCGCTCCTCTCCTAAGATTACTTAGGGTGTCGCGCAAATATATGCAAAACGCACTATTTGATACTAATCAAACAGTGCGTCCAGTTTTTGCTTATTTTGTGAAGATATTGTGTCCTGATCCAAAACTCAGATCTCAGGGATCATATCGGTTGATATATTGTAATACATGGCTCTGTCCAGAAAATCACCCCTGTTTTCATTGAAATACATCTCAAATCCCACGGCAAGATCCGAATTCTCTCTGAACAGCACCACATAATTACCCATATCCAAAACTATGTCCGTACAAGCCAGATAGTCATAGTCCCTGTCCTCACCCACCATGGTGTCTACACTGAGACCGCTGACCACCGCCGCATCGGCGGTTCCCGCAGAAATGGCGAAAAGTGCCTCGTATTCAAAATCGGAGGTTATATACTTATAGCCCAGCTGCTTCAAGGCTTCCTCGGCATAACTGTCCTTGCAAACGGAAAAAGTCAGATCCTTCATATCTTCTATACTCTTGTATTCGTTAACTTTCCCCTTGGGTACCACCACTACCTGACCGTTCTTCATGTAAGGTATCGAACGGCTGACATGAAGATCGGGATATTCGGTATCCAACACACCGCTCCAATAACAGTCAATGGTGCCTTCATACAGGGCAGTTTCTATTTCTTCCGGACGCATATATACAAAGGAATAATCCACTTCAAGTCCTGCGATCGAAAAAAGCATGGCAAGATCCGTATCCACTCCCACCATATTTCCGTCCGTATCGATGTAATGAAAAGGCGAATGCTCGGTGATGCCTATTGACAGCCGGCCATTTTTTCTTACCAAAGCAACATCGGGTAACATCATATCTTCAATAGCAATTCCGCCCTCGTTTTCCTTATCGTTCTGCTTGTCGTTTTCTTCAGTTAAAGTCTTATCTTCTTCCGGAGTTTTATCTTTACCGCAGCCGCTGAACCCCGTAATGAGACAAACCACCAAAACCATTGAAACAAAAAGCCCTAATAATCTCTTCATAATTGAACTTTATCCTTTTAATTCAAATTTTGTTGAAGTGTATCACCAACCCATGTTTAAGTCAACAATTTACACATTTTTTTCACATTGGTCTTGCTTAGATTTTTTCACTATGTTATAATCTATTTGCATAGAAATTTAACATATTATTAACACAAGTTATATCGGTTTACCTCTTGGCAAATCGGTCTTACGGAGGTTCTCCGATGTCGGAAACACCAAATTTAACTTCATATCTTGTTTTTAACACCGTAGCGAAGCGGGGCAATCTTTCCGCTGCCGCGAAGGATCTTTTGATAAGCCAGCCTGCTGTAAGCCGCAGCCTTGCAAAGCTGGAGGAAGGCCTGTCCGTGAAGTTGTTTATAAGAAATTCCCGGGGTGTAAGACTTACCGAAGAAGGAGAGATCCTCTATGAATACACCAGAACCGCTTTCGATTCTCTGGCTCAGGCTCAGAGATCCATTGAGAGGATAAACTCTCTCGGGCTGGGTACTTTAAGGATCGGGGCCAGCACCTCACTTTGCGGGCATCTTCTCATGCCCAGACTCAAAGAATTCATGAAGCGCTGTCCCAACATGAAGCCTCAGATCGTTCTGGGTAACACTGCGGATATCATGTCAAAAGTGGAAAATGACCTTCTGGACGTGGCTCTGATAAGCCGCCCTCCCTCTCTCCATCGTTTGGAATACATGGAGATAATGCAGTTGACTGATACCTTTGCAGCTTCTCCGGACTACGTTAAAAGGCAGCAGTCCATAGGGATCGATATCCGGTCAAAGGAGATCTTTGAAAAGGGAGTCCTCTTCCTTCCAGAAGAAAACAGTTACACCAGACACCACATCGATTCCATCCTGGATTTTAACCAGATCATCCCGTCCTATATCACCGGGATCTCAAATCCCGATTCTCTTTCCGAATTTGCCCTTTCGGGGGTCGGAATAGCAGCAGTGATAAAGGAATTTGTGATCGATGACCTTAAGAAGAACAGATTAACGGAACTCCCACTGTCCCTCGGGGGTTCAAAAAGAAGCGTGGGACTTTGTTACAACAAGGTGTCTCTCCAGTCCAAAGCCCTGAATTCATTTCTTGATATATACAGATAACCACTTTTGAAAGGAGCCATTATGATAGCTTTTATCAACTCGAAGTTTTCATTAAGACACAGGATAGCCCTTTATCGCATGCTTTATACCCTGAATGAAATGGACTTTTCCTATCTTCGTCCCGTATTTGCCGGAACTGTGACGATCTGCCTCTTCTGTACCAGATTCTTTGTTCCCGAAAGCTACATCCTTTCACTTACTGATACCGGGCTGGCCCTTTATCACACTGCTCTTATCTTTTCCGGCCTTTGTTTTTTGATCTTTCTTCGTCCCTTCGTAAGAAAGCTGATATGCAAGTTCCGTGTTTATCTTTACAGACGTAAAAAAAGAGCGACAAGGACGCTCTTTCGCTTCAGCTAATATATGTTCATTTTAGCAGTGTTCCGTCAGCCTACCGGAGCACAAAAATAAGGTTCTTTTCTTCATTTGGAGTATGAGAAAAGAACCTTATTTATTTGCTTTTTAAAGATCACAGACAGCACAGGAAACCGCTTCCGCCGGTACAACACTGTAAAGCAAGGCAATACAGGCAGATCTTTCCCATGCCGGAATATTCGGTGTATCCGGCTCTCCTGTCGGTGTACCACTTTCCTCCGGATTCCAGAGAAGCGACCAGATCTGCATAATTCCTGTCGGAAGGATCCATCTGCGCGGCAGTTCTTGCATGTTCCAGCGCTGCCACGTTGTTTCCTATACCGGAATTTGCCAATGCACTGTAGTAATACCACTCGGCAGTCCTGTCTCCCGCTTCCACGTTGCTCAAAGCATTCAGTGCCTCTCTGTACCTGCCGGCGGAAATATAGTTGGCCGCTGCCGTTATATAGGTATTGTCATTCCCGTAAGCATTGTTTCTCTGTCTTCCGTAACCGCCGAAGCCAAAACCTCCGAAGCCGAAGCCGAAGGGATCTTCGTATTGATCATAGCTTCTGTCCGACTGTCTCTCATTATAATCTCCCGTATAGCCCCGCTCACGGTCTTTTACTATCTGATGATAAGCCGCCTGGATCTCCTTAAACTTTTCTTCTGCCTGATCCTTGTTGGGATTGTTTACATTTGCATCCGGATGATATTTCCTGCTCAGATTTCTGTATTGTTTT
Organism: Lachnospiraceae bacterium; assembly: GCA_017444675.1. GTDB lineage: Bacteria > Bacillota > Clostridia > Lachnospirales > Lachnospiraceae > RGIG3528. The sequence continues at coordinate 7,347 of JAFSWD010000072.1, read as the reverse complement.
TTTATGTCATCCATTTCGGCGTTTCTCGGAACGCCGAGGACCTTATACGGATCTGTCATCTTTATCTTCCCCTTCGTTTATAGTATTGATCCTTCCCCATATGCCCGAATAGATTATATTCCTTAAAATATCTATGTTTTTGTCCACAGGAAGCATTTCAAACATCCTGGCCGCCTCAGCCGCCATCATGGTGAGAATGTCCATGCCCGTGTTCCTAAGATCTGTATTGTTCAGCACAAAAGGATTGTATTGACCGCTCTTTTTGTCCTTTTCAAAATCCTCATAGGCGTCGGCAAAATATATGAACTTACCTATAAAAAATCCCAGTTTTCTAAGTGTATCGGCCCATTCGTCATCTTTAAAGGCATATATTTCGCCAAGCATCTCGCCCGTTAGCCCCGCTGCGGTTTCTATACCCTTTTCCCGGTTTTTTTCCACCTCATGCAGTTTATCTATATAATCTTTAACTGCCTTTGCCTGTCGTGGATAAAGCATCGCGATCCTGTCTCTCTTCCGCTTCAGGTACAAAGCACTGGTCTTGGCCCCCACATTTTTGGAGTCGTACCACTTGTCCTCCAGATTGTCATAGGCCAGCAGGATATTCATGTCAGCGGAATATGTACAAGCATCTCCCGCCATGCTCTCGTGAGCCTTTATCATATGAGGGGCGCATCTTTTCATCTCCGTAACACTGTCCAGATCATAGAGTCCGTCGAGAAGCAGCGCCAAAAATGTCATGTCAAAGCTCAAGGACAATCTGCCCATAGTACCGAGGCGCTTTCTCAGGGAATAGCACACGCCGCAGTAATAGGCTCTGTATTTATTAAAGTCCTTGATCTTGAGTTCATTTTTATTGATGTTAACATATCCGAACATAGCATATCCCCGTAACTATTTTCTTTTGCCCGTATATCCCGTAAAAACAGTGCCGCAGTTTCGGCAGGTGATCTCGATCTTACCGTGATTCTTAGGCACTCTTACCTGTTTTTTGCAGCCGGGACACTTAAAGAATTTGTAATTTCCGTCGGGTCCGAAGCCGAATGCCCCTTTTATTGCATTGAGTATGGAATAGTATCTGTAGTTTTCTTTAACCCTCTTTTCCCTGCGGGTTGAAAAAATTCTGAAATACTCCCAGATAATAAGCCCCAATGAGATCACAAACATGGTCATTCTGACATAGAAATTGGGTACAAAGCCGGATACCAGCATCACAATAACTCCCACTCTAAGGATCAGTTTTCCCAAACCGTCCAGGCCGTACCTTCCGTACATAAAATTTCTAAAGCTGTTTCCCAGCCTTTCGAAAAATCCATTTTCCCTCATAAAAAAATCGCCTCCGTGTAAAATTCTTTATAAATAAAAAGAATAATACACAGCGACGTGAAATACAACAAATAGAATAATTAACTTTATTAATTTTCTATAACCCTGCTGATTTATACACTATAAAGAAACACAACCTTCAAAGATTTCTATGACATGACTGATCTGTTTTTCAGCTTCTTCCTGTCCCAAAGAAACGCTGAACTCTTCCGTCAATTTACCTGAAACGTTCTTGAAATATCTTTCGTCTGTAGAAGTAACTTTTTTACCGTTTAAAGCTCTTGTCTGCTTTCTCACACACAATGTCTTAAGTAATTCCATCCATTTAACACAGTCCAGTGAATAAATAGCTTCCTTGTAAACTATCTCGCATTGTTTTTCGTTGTCTATCACATACTCATTCAAACTGTCTATCCCGTTAAGGACTTTTCGGGCTTCATCCTGCTTCATCACAGGTCGAACCTTTGCTTTTTCGTTGTCTGTCGGCAGATATATCATATTGTTCCTATTGTTTATAGGGACCAGGATATAAGATTCCGTATCGTTGTTTAGACCGGGCATCCCCTGAACAATGTCTTCAACACAACAGACACCATTATTACCGTATTGTACTAAATCTCCTTTTTTGAACACGTCTCACCATTTCCTTTCTAAGCCCCGCATTTTCCCTAAAGTATATTATAGCACAATACAGAAAAAAATGTAACCTCCGTTTTTAATTTAACAAACCTCTCCTCAGTCCTTGGTGAAATCAGCCCATTCACCGCTATCCGCCTTCAAAAGGTCGTCAGGTGCGATCTCAAGCTGGGATCCGATCCTTCCGCCACTCACAAAAATTGTTTCAAATTTTTTTGCATCCTCCGATACTCTTGTAACATATTTCTTTTTCATACCTATGGAAGTCGTGCCACCCCGAATGTATCCCGTTACTTTATTGATATCCTTTACCGGGATCATTTCGATATTTTTTACCCCCACTGCCCTGGCACATTTCTTAAAGTCCAGCTCCTTATCAATGGGAAGCACAAACACATAGTAATTCTTATCCGCTCCCACCGTAACAAGAGTCTTAAACACTCTTTCATGAGGAAGCCCCAGGGTATCTGCTATCTGCCCGCCGTCGGTAAACTCCTTGCATTCATATTCCATATGCCTGTAAGATATCTTCATTGTATCCAATATGCGCATTGCATTGGTCTTTACTTCTTTTGTTGCCATTTCAACCTCCGTTTATCATCAAAAAGAAAAGCTCCGGAGTCTCAGACCCCGGAGTCACTTAACAGTCTTATTTAAAAGCTTTCAGTGCAAAAAGATCCGTGAGACCGTTTACTATAAGGCTTATGCCCGCAATGATCACCACTATGTTCATAACGGTTCCCGCTCTGAAGATGAGATAAACCCCCACCACTATGGTCAGGATCGCCAGAATCAGCCCTATAAGGAAACCCTTGCTCTTTTTGTGCTGTAATGACGCAAGAAGGTTTGTAAGCCCTTCTATGATCAGATAAACCCCAAGGATCACAGGGAAGAAATTCACGATGATATCCGGCCGGATCAGGAAAAGCACGCCAAGGATCAAGACTATGATAGAGAATGCCAGCATTGTATTTGAACGTTTTTTATTCAGAAGGAAAAGGATCGCATATCCCACTCCCGCAACAATGCATACAATGGCAGTTGCCTTCACTATCAGCGTCAATGCTCCGCCCTGCATGATCAAAAGGATCACTCCCAGCACAACGCTTAAAAGAGCCATCACTATCTTGCTTGAAACAAGATTTTTAAGGAATTTAGACATTTTAAAACCTCCCTATCGATAACAGGTCAAGCCCGTTTTTCTGATTATATCACTTTTTGGGGTGACATGGAAGTCTGCAGACACATAGATCGTTGAGTATGTATATGCCTGTTACTGCTTACGTACGGATCGCAGCATAATTTTTCTTACTGTTAAGTCCTTTTCCGTGTTGAAATTCGTCTGTAAATTTGATAAAGTAGTGATTGTCAGAATTAATCTTTCACTCATTCAAAATTTTCTAATTTTTCGCACAAAAGAGCGTAAAGGACGGAGGACGTATGGAGAAGAAAAAACGTAATGTAATCGTAGGACAGTCGGGAGGACCTACCGCAGCTATCAACTCCTCTCTCGCAGGCGTATTCAGAACCGCCAAAGACAGAGGCTATAACAAGGTCTACGGAATGCTTCACGGCGTACAGGGATTGTTGGAAGGCAGATATATCGATCTGTCGGATCACATACAATCCGGCCTGGATGCCGAGCTTCTTAAGCGTACCCCTTCCGCTTATCTCGGCACCTGCCGCTATAAGCTGCCCACCATCAGCGAGAACAAGGATGTATACGAAAAGATCTTTCAGATCCTTGAGGAACTGGAAGTTGACTGCTTCATCTATATAGGTGGAAACGACTCTATGGACACCATCAAGAAGCTTTCGGATTATGCCATCATCTCCGGCTCAGATATCCGCTTTGTAGGATGTCCAAAGACCATCGATAACGATCTGGCTCTTACGGATCACACCCCGGGCTACGGCTCGGCCGCAAAGTACATCGGTACATCCGTAAAAGAGATCATCCGCGACGGATGGAGTCTGGAGACCAAGAACGGTCAGATCCTCGTGATCGAGATCATGGGAAGAAATGCAGGATGGCTCACCGGTGCTTCTGTCCTTGCAAAGGGCGAGGACTGCGACGGTCCCGATGCGATCTACCTGCCGGAGCTGCCCTTCGATATTCCCGCATTTATCCAAAAATCCAGAGAGCTTCTAAAGAAAAAAGCCTCTGTGGTAATAGCCGTTTCCGAAGGCATACATACCGCCGATGGCAAATACATCTGCGAAATGGATGAAAACACGGATTACGTGGACGCCTTCGGTCATAAACAGCTCACCGGAACCGCCAGATATCTCTGCAATCTTCTTGCCAAAGAGATCGGCTGCAAGACCAGAGCCATCGAGCTCTCCACTCTCCAGCGTTCCGCCAGCCACTGTGCTTCGCGTATAGATATCCTTGAGGCTTACGAAGTAGGCGGTGCTGCCATGAAAGCAGCAGACGAAGGTGACAGCGGAAAGATGGTTGTCATCCGGCGTCTCTCCGACGATCCTTATCAGGCAGGCACCGAAGTCAAGGACGTGCACAAGATCGCCAACGACGAGCGGCTCGTTCCCAGAGAATGGATCACCAAAGACGGAACCTACGTTACCAACGAATTCATCACCTATGTCCGCCCTCTCATCCAGGGTGACGTGGCTCCCATCATGGTTGACGGTATACCGAGACACCTGTACAGAAAAGGCTATCAGGATCTGCTATAAAAATGTTCGCCCGGGTTCCTCAGGGTCCCGGGCTTTTTTGAACCTGGGGGACGGGGTTAGGGGTTCATTTTGCGAGCACAATGAACCCCTAACCCCGTCCCCAAAGGTTCAAAAAGTGACCCTCTAACCCCGTCCCCAAAGGTTCCGAAAGAGAAACGGGCATTGACGCCCGAAGAAAAGGAAGCAGTCTTCACTGCCCCCATTCACGGACCGGGAGAAAGCATTCGTCTACGTGATTTACGGCTGCGGCTTACGGCAAGGCAAAGCTCTTGCTCTTACGGTATCCGATCTGGACTTTGAAAAGAACGTGCTCACGGTCAATAAGGCCCTCGCATACGGTAAGGACGACAAGCCCTATATAAAGACCACTAAATCTTCAAACGGCATCCGGAAGGTTCCGCTGCCGGCTCAGACAAGAGATTTCCTCCGGAGCTATTGCTCCGGTGTTAAAGGAAAATACCTCTTTTACAGTAAGGGGAGTGAGCTTATGACGAGGGAGGCCTACAGACGTATGTGGGACTATATCGCAAAGAAGATGAATTCGCCCAAATTAACGGCTCACATCTTCCGGCGCAACTACTGTGCCAACCTCTGCTATCAGGTACCGAGGATATCTCTTAAAAAGGTGGCGGAGCTCCTGGGAGATACGGACAAGATGGTGATCGAGGTATACAACCACGTAATAGAAGAAAAAGACGATGCTCTCGGAGCTATCGAGGATGCTTTGAAATAAAAATGAGAGATGGCACCCGCTAAAGTGCCATCTCTCCGCCCGTAAAGGGCCGTGTCTACTGATAATGCCGGCAAGCGGCTTTATTGTAGCTGGATACTGTAATTTGTTTCAAGGCTATGTCCAGATATATATACAGGGCTTGCTGCATATGATATCTCGCCTTCTTTGTTAAATCCACGCATTAAGCTTCGCCCGAATTCATCAGGATCATAATTATCCGGAAGTTCTTTTTCAGAAAGTCCTAATTGCCTGAATACTTCTGCAAACTCGTTATTCATATTCTCTCCTTTCATCCTACCGAACAACAGCTGTCTGTACCGGAACAGGCATGTTAACAATCATCGCATTTCCTTCATGGTTTTCAACGATCTTGGCAGCAACAGAGTTTGAAAATGTATGCATATATGTATGGTGAATTGTAAGGACACAATCCTGAAGATCTTTGCATCCTTCTTTGGGTTCGCCTTGTAATTCTTCTAACGGAACAACCTTTATTCCTAAATTTTTGCATTCCGCAATATGAATATGTTTAGAATGCGCAAATGTTTTTTCGTGGCTACCAAGTGTTTTTACGATTTTCTCGGCAATAGTATTACAATCATGTTCCTGAGAAAGCATATTTGTCCTTAACCATTCTCCAACCATCGTCTCGGACCACTTAATTGCTTTATCACAATCTCCTAAAAATGTTGGGTGATATTTTGAAATGATAGTTTGCCAAAGAGGAATGGCTGACGGATCTGCTTGTATGTCCGCCTTAGCTTTTTTAAATTCTTCTATTATCCCGGCACATGACATTCCTCCAAACTGAGGATCTATTGGCCCAATATTGGATTGCTTTCCCATTACTATCTCTTTGCAAGAAAGTGCTATCATAGTTCCCGCAGACATGGCCATTTGAGGAATAAATGCTCTGATATCATTTCCAAAGATAGACCTAAGATACGTTACAATCGATTCAGTAGCTGCAATACTTCCTCCAGGAGTATGCAAGATTAAATCCAGCCCCTTGGTTTTATCAAGGCCACATACTGCCTGCATAAATGCATTTTTGTCGTTGTCATCTATATCTATGCTTAAACTTCCCTTTGGCCTTTGTAAAAAGCCAGAGTAGTATGTAATAACATTTCTGCCAGTGTATTGATGCATGATTCTAAGATACTTGTGACGTATTGTATCAAGCGCGTTCACATCCCTCAGTCCCTTGTATTCTTCCAACACTTCCCCCCAACTTGGCATAATATTTTATCCTCCCCTATATAAATCTATATTCAATATATCGTAAAAATATGTCCAAATTATTAACAAATAAAAATAAAAACATTTATTTTTTAGTAGATCTTCTCTGTTGCACCGGTGCAACTTTTCCTTTTGGAACATTTGTGGAACATGATGCATTTTCAGTAACGAATTTATGCGGGTTTGAGGGGTGTCAAATTGGGGACATTTTGGAGACATTATGGTTCTGAAAAATGACTTTTGGGGACATTTTGGGGACATTTAACATGGGTAAAACGGTTAATATGTTTAGATAAAGAAACAGGCGGGAACCCTTGAAAATTAAGGATTCCCGCCTGTATTACGTTACTGAGCCACGCGGGACTCGAACCCGCGACACCTTGATTAAAAGTCAAGTGCTCTACCGCCTGAGCTAGTAGCCCATATTTCTCAAAAAGCTGGGCTAGCTGGATTCGAACCAGCGAGTGCAGCAGTCAAAGTGCTGTGCCTTACCGCTTGGCGATAGCCCAATGTTCGCGGCGCCCTTCGTGCCTTTTTTGAAAAGGGTGGATACTGGGACTCGAACCCAGGGCCTCCAGAGCCACAATCTGGCGCGCTAACCAACTGCGCCAAACCCACCATAGATGAAAACTCATCTTCCATCCCCGGGCCTGCCGGAAAGGATAGAAGCGGGTGATGGGAATCGAACCCACGTACCCAGCTTGGAAGGCTGGTATTCT
>JAFSWD010000071.1 GCA_017444675.1 Lachnospiraceae bacterium | reverse complement strand
TTCCAAGCAGACAGTGAACTCGGCCACAATGAAGCTTCTTCAGGAAGGCTATATCAGCGCCTCGGATACCAATACCAAGAGAAGAAAGAAAATGCTGGAACTTACGGAAGCGGGTGAAAAATTTGCGGAGGCTGTGGTTTACCCCATGATCTTTGCCGAGCGTGCTTCCCTTAATTTCCTTTCCGTTGAAGAAAGAGATTTCTTTATCGACGTTTACAGCAAGCAGATGGATTTTCTTGAGAGAGCCATTGCGCCCGTAATGAGTAGCAAGTAATATTGTATTAAAAAAAACGTGAATGATGATGAATCGTTCACGTTTTTTTAATTTACCTTGAAAGAGTATCATGGTAAAATGTTTCGCGATATGGCAAAAATAATAGATATTCAGGGGGAGTTTAGGGTATGAGATTTTACATTTCGGATCTTCATTTTTTTCATGACGATCTGAACAAAAATATGGACATGCGCGGTTTTGAAAGCGTTGAAGCCATGAATTCCTATATGATAGAACAATGGAACAAAAAGGTCAGAAAGAATGATGAAACTGTGATCCTGGGAGACTTTTCCATGGGAAAAACGGCCCAGACCGAAGAGATACTCAATGCATTAAACGGAAAGAAATATATGATCATAGGTAATCACGACCGTTTTCTTTCGGATAAGAAGTTTGATACTTCTCTTTTTAAATGGATAGAGCCTTACAAAGAGGTGAAGGACGACAAGAGAAGAGTGATCCTTTGCCATTATCCGATTTTTTGCTATAAGGGCCAGTACCATGTGGATGACAAGGGAGAGCCCAAGACCTATATGTTATACGGACACGTTCACAATACCTACGATGAAGTGCTGGTGAACAGCTTTCAAAATATTACCAGAAATGCCCTTCGCCCCGAATTTCATGATGAACCGGAAAAGGGCCGTATACCCTGTCAAATGATCAATTGTTTTTGCATGTTCTCGGATTACACTCCTTTGACACTTGATGAGTGGATAGAGGTCGATGCAAGGCGAAGGACCGAAATGTCCGGTTAGATCAGGCTTCAAAGTATTGAAACGAAAGCGGCTTTTAAATCTGTGGAGTGACAGCATGGACCTTAGTGAAGAAAAAGCTTTGATGAGAGAAGAAGCAAAAAGAATAAACGATGATCTGGATCATGACGAAATGCCGGACTCGGATGAGGCCATAAGGCAGGCGGTATTAAGCTCCAAAGCATATATATCCTCGACCCGTTTATTTATCTATGTGAGCATGGAAAATGAGCCGGATACCCTTAAGATCATTTCGGATGCCCTGAATGCGGGAAAAGAGGTATATGTTCCCAAATGCGGGAAAAAGCCCTTTATGAAGGCTGTGAGGATAAACTCCTTAAGAGACCTGAGCCCGGGAAAGTTCGGGATCTTGGAACCCGGATCCGATGAAGGATATGAAGGAGAACTGGATCTTGCGGTGGTACCCTGTCTGGCAGCGGCAATGAACGGAAAAAGACTGGGCCACGGAGGCGGATATTACGACTGTTTCTTAAAGGACAGGAAGGTCTATAAACTATGCCTTTGCAGGAAAAAACTTTTAAAAAATGATTTACCTGCGGATGAGTTTGATGTTATTATGGATGAAATTTTAACCGATTATTAGGAGCTTTTTGGATGAAAAATAAGGGGGAAGATCATGTACACACATACGGTACAATACTATGAAACAGACAAGATGGGGGTTACTCATCACTCCAATTACGTAAGATGGATGGAAGAAGCAAGGGTGGATTTCCTGGAAAAGAAGGGCTGGCCCTTTGCCAGACTTGAGGAGGAGGGCATAGTTTCTCCGGTCCTTTCCGTAAGCTGTAATTACAAAAAGCCTTCAAGGTTCTCCGATAAGGTGGATATCGAGGTTTCCGTGCTGGAATTCGGCGGAGTAAAACTGAGATTGGGCTATAAGATGTTCATGGGAGACACTTTGATCTGTGAAGGTGAAACGGGTCATGCTTTTGTTGATACAGAAGGCATTCCGTTGAGACTTAAAAAGAAGTTTCCGGACTTTTACGAAATGCTGGAAGAAGAATTAAATAAAACCGCCGGCAGGGCATAGATTAAAAAAGCGTGAACCTTAAGAGTCCACGCTTTAATTTTATTCATTTGTCTGTTTTTTTGCCGATTTCCGGGGCTTACGGCTTTGTTTTGACCTGGGCTTGGAGTTTTGCTTTCCCTGCTGTTTGCCCTTGGGTTTGATCTGTTGCTTATCCTGAGCAGTGTTTTCGTTTTTTTGAGCTTTCATACTGTCCTGACGGTTTCTTATATTCACAACCTTGTGAATATTGTCGGGACCAAGCTTTTCGTCCACATCGAAGATGTCTCTGTGAGCTTTTACAAAAGCCGAGAAACTGGAGTATTTGTAGTTTCTGACATCGAAACCCGGAATGCTCTTTCTGATGGAATCTCCCACATTTGCAAGATTTTCCCAATCATCTTCAAGTACCGAAACGATCTTATCCACAATGGCTTTTTCCGAAGGGATCTCGATAACCTTAGCTTCGACGGGGATCTCCTGAGATGGATCTTCCACGGGAGCAATGGGCAATTCGGGTTCTTTGGTCTTCACCGCACCGGCTTTAAAGAGAACATCCAGAAGCTTGAATTCGTTACAAGCCTGGGCAAGGGATTCGGGAGTTTTGGATTCTCCCATTCCTATTATGTTCTTTCCGGATTCTTTGAGCCTGTATACAAGCTTGGTAAAATCCGAATCGCTGGTGACCAGGAAGAACACATCCACGATGTTGCGGTAAAGGATATCCATGGCATCGATGGTGAGAGCCTGATCGGCAATGCTCTTGTTATTGGCATAGGAAAGCTGCAGCTCCGGTGTAATGCCGTATTTGGGCATTTTGGGCATCCACTGCCTTACGGTAGGGGAATTTATGGAGCCGTAGAGCTTGAACAGCGTGATATCACCGTACTTATCTGCCTCTTCTTTTATCAGTGAGGCATATTTCTGGGAGATATTATCACCGTCTATTAAGATTGCAATCCTTTTTTCGTCCATTGGCAGCTCTTACTTGGAAATGACTTTTGTGATATGGGGCTGTGCTCCGTTGTACCAGTACAGGAAACCTTCGATATCGATCTTATCGCCTGCCTTAAGAGCCTCAACAGCCTTATAGGTGTCGGAGTTCTTGTCGCAGAGATAGGATTCGACAACCATTGTGTACTCTGTTCCGTTGAGATCCACTCTTAAGTAAAGGTCGTCGCCCTGAGCTCCTGAACCGTCCCACTTATAGGTGGCGGGAGAATTAACCTTGAGTCCCTTAACGGCGATCTTCTGATTGATCTTCTCTGCAAGGGCATCTGTTCCGTAGATGCTTGTAACGTCTGTTGCGGGTGCAACATAGGTGCTCTTGGAATTGTAGATCTCAAGAGAGCAGTCGGTGATCTCCACTTCGCCTGCCCATTCGGACTTATAACCCTTTACACGGATAAGTGTGCCGGGAACGAGCTTGTCGTAAACGTCCTTGGAGCATTTGCACTCATAAAGGAAATATCCGCCGTCCTGATCCTGGGTGTAAACTGTAGCAACGCCCTGACCGTCCTTTTCCCACCAGGACTGTGCAGCCTGGAAGTAGGTGTAAACGGTTACTTCACTGTCAAGTGCGGCAGCGGCGTACTGTGCATAGGTCATTCCGTCTTCCGGAAGTGTGAACTTGGATCCGCATGCGGCAAGGGAAACTACCATTGCGGCAGCCAGGATCATTGATAAAACTTTCTTCATATTAGCCTCCATTTGTAGGTTTTACCGTAACGGTACGGTAAAAATTAAAAGTTCGCGCACATTATACTCTAAGGAAAAGATAATGGCAAGAATAAAATGATCTGTATAGATCTTATTCTTCGTGAATTCAGTGCCGGTTCTTCCGGTTTTTAAGGTATCTGCCCCAAAATACAGCGATGATGATGACCCAGGCGCCGGCAAGGACGCTTAAGAGAAGCACCGAAGTGCCCGGGAGAGGACCCAGCTCCGTGGGTTCCGCGCCGTTAATGGTCTTCATCTGATCCAGACGGTAAAGGGAATTTACGTCTTTGTAGAGCTTGTTTACAAAAGCCTCATCAAAGGTATTGCCTCGTCTAACTCCCTTGACCGTATTTTCTATAAGAGCCCCGGCCGCTTCTCTTAAGGATGCGGATCCGTTAAAGACAGGGGTTATAAAGGTGTTATCCATGTTATCCAAAAGGATCTTTGTTGCCTTTATCTTTACTTCGTAATGGACGGTATCGTCC
>JAFSWD010000070.1 GCA_017444675.1 Lachnospiraceae bacterium | reverse complement strand
TTTCAACCTTCTTCGGAACCATCAAGGTAACCATTTCACTGTGGGAAAAATTCTGGAGAAGGATAGCCACCAAGGAAGAGAGATCCAATCAGAAGCTCTTCATCGCCACGGAATTTACGGGGCTCGACATCGATCCCGACGGCTTTGTATATGCCACCAACATCGATGCTCAGGGTAAACAGGGCGTGAGACGTTTGAATCCTTCGGGACAGGACGTTATCAAAAAGGGCGAAAACGAGAATCTGGGCGGAGATCTGATGATAGACGGAAATTCCGAATATGCGGGTGCATCCCAGTTTGTGGATCTGGTTTACAGAAACGACGGCATTTATTCCTGCCTGGATCGTAAAAGAGGAAGGGTCTTCACCTACGACCACGAAGGAAACCTGCTTTACATCTTCGGAGGCCTCGGAACACAAAAAGGTACTTTCCAGCTGCCCACGGCCATTGAAGCCATCGGCGACAAGATCCTGGTACTGGATGCCACCAGAGGTCAGATCACCATCTTCAGCGTGACAGAGTACGGGGATCTGATAAATAAAGCCGTAGCGCTGAGATATGACGGAGACGAGACCCGGGCTGTGGCCCTCTGGGAAAGAGTGCTGGAACTGGACGAGGACAATGAGCTTGCAAACATAGGTATCGGAAAGGCCTACCTTTCCTCCGGTGAATACGAGCAGGCCATGAAGTACCTTAAGATCGGCGAAAACAAAGATTACTATTCCATAGCTTTTAAGAGATACAGAAACCAGATACTGGTAGAGTACATAGGCTATGTTCTGACAACGGTCGCAATACTCATCGTGGCCGGACTGATCCGGAAGAGATACAGGAAAAAACGGAAGGGAGCGACAGAGAATGAATGAGAATTCCTTAAGGAATAAAATCAAATATTTCTTTTACACGATGTCGCACCCCATGGACGGATTTTACTGGATCAGACACAAGGACAAAGGAAGCCTGTTCCTGGCTGTCATCTTGGTCATGCTGTTCTCCTTCAGCTTTACGCTTAACAGACTGCATTCGGGCTTCGTTGTTAACGAGATCGATGAGAGAGGCGTTGATTCCTTCTATGAACTGGTGGGTATACTGGCCTTCTACCTGATCCTCTGCGTCAGCAACTGGTCCATTACCTGCCTTATGAACGGAGAAGGGAGACTTAAGGACATAGCGATAGCCATTGCCTACGGTACCTTCCCCATCACGGTGGGCTTAGTGCTCTCCACTCTCATAAGCCACTTTCTGGCAGAGGGAGAGCAGGTGTTCTATACGCTGGTGCTGGGTGTATGCATTGCTTACGGGCTGTTGCTGATCCTCATGGGCATCATGCAGGTGCACAACTATTCACTCGGTAAGACTTTACTTACTGTATTGCTTACGTTCATAGCTTTTCTCATCATTGTTTTCCTGATCCTGCTTTTAAGCAACCTGATCGGATCGGTTTACAACTTCTTCGTAAGCGTTTACAGAGAGATTATTTTCAAGGCATAGGAGGCGAAACATGAAAGCAAAGACAAAACAACCTATGTCAAAAGGAAAGATAGCCATTCTTGCCATAATCGGAGCAGTGCTGCTGGTTGCCATCATCTATCTGCTCTACTACCTGATTCATGTGGTATGGAACAAGAATTACAGAAAGTACCTTACGGACTATGTTTATGAGACCGGAAAGACATACACGGCGCTTAAAGATAACGATGTTAAGGTAAAGGGCTTCGATCTGGTGGCCGAGAATGACATCCTTAAGCTGTACACAGACCCTTCCAACGGATATGTGGCCGTGTATGACAAGAGAGACGGTTCCGTCACCTATTCCAATCCTTTGGATGCGGATCAGGACAGCAAGGCCAACGGTACCAACAAAGAGTATCTCAAATCCGCTTTCAGGCTGGGCTACTACAATGCCACGGCCACAACGGGCGATTTCAATTCCTTCTCCGGCTGCGTTAACCGCGGTCAGCTGGCGGTGGAATCCATCGAAAACGGTGTCAGATATCTTTACACCATCGGTGATTACAAGCCGGGAGACGGAGTTTCCATCTATTTTGAAATACCGCTGGAGTACAGACTTGACGGTGATTCCGTAGTGGTAAACATCCCCACGGACCACATTAAGGAAGAGGGAGCCGGGTACGTTTACCGTATCCTCCTGCTGCAGTTCTTCGGAGCCGCAAACAAGAATGAGACCGGCTATACGGTGGTGCCCAATGCATCGGGCTCTCTCATACACTTTAATAACGGTAAGACCAGATATCCCAACTATTCACAGTATTATTACGATATAGACCCTCTGGTGGCCAGCTATAACACATTGGAGAACACCATTCCGGCTAAATTCTCCTTCTACGGCATATGCAGAGAGGACAGAACACTTCTTGTGAATGTGGAAGAGGGGGCTTCGATCTCATCCGTGACTTCCGGTCTCTCCGGAGTTTACAATGATTACAATTACACCTATTCCACCTTTGTTTTAAGAAATACGGATAACCTTAAGATGTTCGGCAATGCCACCACGGATACTTATGTCATGGAAGATAAGTTTTATGACATGAACATACAGGTGCGCTACACCTTTATAACCGGTGAAGAGAACACGGGATATGTGGGAATGGCAAATTTCATAAGAAACAGGCTGATCACCGACGGAACCCTTTCCGTAAACGAAAAGAGCAATGCCATCCCCTTCTATTACGACATCATTTCCGGCATAAGAGAAACGGAACACATCTTAGGTAAGATGACCTACAGGATCAATGCCATGACCTCCTTCAAAGAGGCGGAGGAGATAGCCGAAGATCTTCACTCTCTGGGAGTGGAGAGACAGGTGATGAACCTTCAGGGCTGGTTCAATAAGGGCTATTACCACAATATGCCCGACAGGATCAATGTTACCGCTAAGCTTGGAGGCAAACACGGGCTGGAAGAGCTTAACGAAAAAATGGAATCCCTTAACGGAAAGCTTTATGCGGATGTGGCATTCCAGAAAGCTTCCTTTGATTCGGACTTTAATTACAGTCTGGAGGGCTCCCGTTACTACGGAGCGGGTTATGCCGCGTCCTTCGGCTTCGTGAACCCCACCACTCTGAGAAACACCTACGGTCTCGGCTATTCGGAAAACCGTTATGATGTTATGAGTCCCAAGTTCCTGCCTCATTATGTTCAGAAATTTGCCAAGAAGATCCAAAGATATGATGTATCCGGTATTTCCTTAAGAGATCTGGGGAACTATCTGGCGTCGGATAAAAAAAGAAGTGATGTCATTAACCGTGAAGATGCTTTAGACATCGTAAAGGCCCAGCTCCGGACTCTGGATGACACAGGGCGGGATCTGATGATCAACGAAGCGAACTGGTATGCCTTCGGGTATGCTTCGGACATTCTGAATGCTCCCATTGAGGATAACAATTATTATCTTGTGGATGAGAGGATCCCTCTTTACGGAATGATCATCCACGGCTGCATAGACTATTCCTCGAATCTGCTGAATTTTGAGGATTCCGTGGATCTTACACCCAAGCTTCTTCAGCTGGTGGAGAACGGTGCGGCTCCGCATTACGTTTTCACCCGGAAGAACTCCAGTGAGATGAAAGACACAGCCATGAACCGTTACTATGCTACCACGTACGAAACCTGGAAGAGCGAAGCGGTTGAGGCCTATGCCTTTGTAAACGGAGCACTTAAGTATGTGACAAACGCCTGCATCACGGATCACAAGATCGACGGAGATCTCAGGAAGATCACCTACGATAACGGCGTGAGCATATATGTTAACTACGGCAAAAATGCCGCCGACATGGACGGAATTACAGTAAACGGCTTAAGCTACAGAGTGGAGGGAGTAAAATGAAGAAAAAAAGAAAGCTTTCACTCACAAAAAAAAGAGCAATAGCCGGATTATTGTTCATAAGCCCCTGGCTCATCGGATTCCTGCTCTTTTACGTAAGATCCCTGATAATGACCTTCAGATTCTCCTTCTCCAACCTGTCCATGGGGGTGGGAGGCTACGATCTGGAATTTACGGGGCTGGAGAATATAATCTATGCCTTCAGGGCTCACGGTTCCTTTAAACAGATACTTACCACATCAGTCACCAACATGCTGATCGATGTGCCTCTTATCACCTTCTTTTCCCTGTTCATGGCCATAATCCTGAACAGGAAGTTTAAGGGCAGAGGAGTGGTGCGTGCCATTTTCTTCCTTCCGGTAATACTGGGAGCGGATGCCATAAGCGAGGCAATGGAGCTGGCAGAGACCATGATGAACGGCGGTGTTGCCGCTCAGGCGGCGGAAGTGACCGCCACCACTTCCGGAACCATCGCCTTTGACATCGACTATCTGGTAACCACCTTTATGAATCTGGGTATACCTGTTAAGCTTCTGGACTATGTGGCTCAGGCGGTTGACAGGATCAACGCCATCATTTCCGCCTCCGGCGTACAGATAATCATCTTCATCGCCGCATTACAGTCCATACCCGGATCTCTGTATGAGGTTTCCAGGATCGAAGGCGCAACCGTGTATGAAACCTTCTGGAAGGTTACCTTCCCCATGGTAATGCCCCACATCATCACCAATGTGGTCTATACCATTGTGGATAACTTCTCAAAGAGTGATATCGTTGAACTGGCAAGAACGGAAATGTTCACCAACTTCAATTACGGTCTCGGCTCCGTGTTCTCGATAGTGAGCACGCTGATAACCTGCCTGATCCTGGTGATCGTGGTATGGCTGATACAGAGACGAACGTTCTACTATAACTAAGGAAGGAGAGGAATCGAATGCTTAATGTTAAAACAGCCGATGTGAAAAAGTTTGTCGGAGAAGCAAAGTATGAGATCATGGATCCATATCGCAGAAATGCCGCCTTCAAGAAACTTAAGAAATTCCTCGAGCACCTTATGAGTTTTTTGATCATAGTGGGCGTTTCCTATGTGATCATAGCCCCGGTGATCGGAATGTTTGTAAAATCCATTTCTTCCACAAAGGATGCCTATGACCCTATGATGTTCATCTTCCCCAGATATCCTACAATGGAGAAGTATAAGCTGGTCATCGAGCGTATGGAGTATTGGAAGACCATAGGAAAAGACCTGGCCTATGTGGCGGTCTGCACCGTTATCCAGCTTTTTGTATGCTCGATGGTAGGCTATGGATTTGCAAGATTTGATTTTCCTTTTAAAAAGATACTGTTCGGATGCATTGTGGTTATGATCGTTATCCCGACCCATACGATAATGCTTCCGCTGTATATAACATTCAGACAGTTTGATCCCTTTGGGATCTTCACCCGGATCACGGGAGATTATCTGAACCTTATGGGAACACCGCTGCCCATGGTTCTGATGACCATCCTCGGATGCGGTTTGAGATCCGGTCTGTATATCTACATCTTTAACCAGTTCTTCCGCGGACTGCCCAAGGAAATTGAAGAGGCAGCTCTCGTAGACGGTGCGGGACTGTGGTATACCTACTTCAGGATCATGCTGGTCAATGCAATGCCATCAGTCATTACTGTCACGGTATTTTCGGTAGTATGGCAGTTCAATGACATGTTTTACGCCAACCTGTTTAAGATCAGCGAGAACATAGTGATAAGTAAGAAGATCTCGACCCTGGCGGCCGTGATCGCCAATCAGGACAAGATCCTGGATATCCCTATCCAGCAGCTTTATGTGGCAGCGGGTATCATCCTGGTGATCGTCCCCATAATACTTATCTATATCATCCTCCAGAGAAGATTCATCGAAGGCGTGGAAAGAAGCGGTATAGTGGGTTAAAAACCAAAACTTTTAAGGGAGGAATTAATTGTGAAGAAAAAATTCTTAGCACTCGGCCTCGCATTTGCAATGGTTGTCTCCATGACAGCATGTGGCGAAGGCGAAACACAGGTTGCTACGGTAACTGCAACACCCACACCCGGTGTGGTCGCATCCGTTACCGCAACACCTACACCCACTCCTACGGCAGCAGCTGTAAGAGCCAATTACGTAAAGCCTCAGGCAGCATCTGTTGACTTTGAAGACGGAAGCTTAAGCTTCGTAAAAATGTATTTAAAGCAGGCTAATGCAAGTGATGCTGCACTTGAGATCGCTACACTGGATAACAGTAAGGCTCTCAAGGTTACCCGTACCAATACTTCCAAGGTACCTTTTGTAGCATTTGACGTAAAGGGACTTCTGGGAGAAGAAGCTGCCGCTAAGGTTGCTCAGGTAGATTTCACCATCGCTACCGAACACGCAGACGGCAAGTTCTATCCCACAGAAGGTAATGTTACCGCATGGTATACAGATGCAGATGGAAAGAGAGTCGAAAACAACCTCGAAGGCGGATGGTCTGTATATCTTGCAAACAGAAATCCCAAGAACATTACATACACAGTTCCCGAGGGATGTTCTTTCGGAACGGACGGAACCTTTATGATCACTCTGACAGGCGATGTTGATCCGGCGGCATCCGCTTCCTTCTACATTGATGATATCTGCTTCATCGATGATAAGGGCGTTGTTTTAAGAGCTGATACATCTGTTGCTTTCACAGCTCCTGCCGGTTTCGAAAACACAGGACATGACAACAACCTTCTCTATGTAAACAACGAGACTGTCCTTGACGGCTTCGCGGTTTCCGCAGGTGGATGGGCACAGGCAGGTATCGATCTTACCGATGAGCAGAGAGCTCTCATTAAGCCCGGCAGTGTTATCACCATTTCTTACAAGTGCGCAGATCCCGTATGGATGGTAGCCATCGGTGACAACCCGAAGGGCGGCTGGCTCAGAGGCATCGATCAGGGTACATTCGTTCCCAAGGCATATGTCGGAGCTGACGGTGGTACTATCCAGTACACCTATGAGCAGCTGGTTGAGTTCTGGGGCGAAGGCTTCGAATCACACATCTCCACCTTGCAGTGTGAAGGCAAGTCCGATTGGGAAGTTTATGAAGTTAAGGTGGGAACAGCAAGCGAATTCGGTGGCTTCTCAGAGAAGCTTGAGATCCCCGGCATGGCAGTTTCCGCAGGCGGATGGGCACAGGCAGGCGTTGAGCTCACAGATGAGATCAGAGCTCTCATTAAGCCCGGTTGCGTATTCCAGGTAGAATATAAGTGCGATGCACCCGTTTGGTTCGTAGCTATCGGCGACAACCCGAAGGGTGGCTGGCTCAGAGCTATCGATCAGAGTACATTTGAAACCTGTGGTTCTGTAAGTCCCGAAGGCGGAGTTGTTCAGTACACCTATGAGCAGCTGGCTGAGTTCTGGGGTGACGGTTTCGAACAGTATCTCGGAACGTTGCAGTGCGAAGGCAAGGCAGATTGGGAAGTTTACTCAGTTAAGATCGGTAAGGTTATCAAGCCTTCCTACAATAATACAGCTATCGATGGTATGGCAGTATCTGCAGGCGGATGGGCACAGGCAGGTGTTGAACTTACAGCAGAGACCAAGGCTCTCATAAAGCCCGGTTGTGTATTCAACGTATCCTATAAGTGCGATTCACCCGTTTGGTTCGTAGCTATCGGTGACAACCCGCTGGGCGGCTGGCTCAGAGCCATCGATCAGGGAACATTTGAGACCTGTGGCGCTGTTGATGCAGAAAACGGTATGGTTCAGTATACTTACGAAGAGCTTGTACAGTTCTGGGGAGAGGGCTTCGAGCAGTATTTAGGAACTCTTCAGTGCGAAGGCAAGGCCAATTGGGAAGTTTACAGCGTAGTAATCGGACAGACAAAATAAGGAGGGTTTTAAACAATGAAGAAATTCGGTAAGATTGTTTCTCTTGTACTCAGCAGCGCAATGGTAATTTCTCTTGCTGCCTGCGGAAAAGAGACGACAACAGAGCCCGTTGTGGTTCAGAACGGCGATGCTGCACAGAGCGCACAGGTAACGGCTAACAAAGACAGCGGCAAGACGCTTTCCGGCATCAACATCGGTACATGGTGGGTTCAGTACTATGATTCCGATGATAAGATGGAAGATTCCGCAGACTGGGTAAATGCTCAGGATAAGGAAGGACAGGATGCAGCCACTCTTGAGACAAACGCTTTCAACAGAAGAGTTGCCCAGGCTAAGTGGGACAACGTTAAAAAGCTGGAAAGCAAATACGGATTCAAGTATTATTGGCAGAACCTCACCTATTCAGGTGTTCAGGACTCCATCAATACTTCCATCATCGCAGGAACACCCGACTGTGAGATTTACCTTGTAGATACAGGAATGGCTATCCCTGCTCAGCTGAACGGTCTTGCTCTTGACTTAAAGACAGTTCTTCCCGCTGATTCGGATCTTCTTTCAAATCAGCTTGTTACATCCTATCTTGATCTTGGCGACGGAAAGGCTTGCATTCTTATGAAGCAGCAGGCTCAGACCCTTGTTGAAGCTACCTATCCTCTTGCATTCAATATGCAGATGATCGCAGAAGCAGGTCTTGAGGATCCCAGAGTTCTTTGGGAAAAGGGTGAGTGGACATGGGATACTTTCAATGACTACTGCGAAGCTCTTACCAAGGATACGGACGGTGACGGACAGATCGATCAGTACGGATATTCAGGTTACATGATGGAAACATTTGAACAGCTTATGATGAGCAACGGCGCAAACATTGCCCAGGGTAAGGATCAGAAGCTTGATTCCCCCGCAACCATCGAAGCTTTACAGCAGATGTATGACATGTACAACACATATGGCTATTGCTATCCTTATGCTTACGGCGAGACAGATGAGAACAGACTCAACTACACTGCTCATCATGCGGCATTCTTCCCTCAGGCAGCATGGATCGCAGCACAGAACGGTGACTATGACTGGGACGGATCTCTCGGTTACACCCTTAACTATGACACTGCATTCGTCAGATGGCCCGTTGGCCCTCACGGCGATAAGGATACCAACCCGGGCAAGAACCTGACCGCAGGTGAGTTCTACATTATCCCCGCAGGCGTTGCAGAACCCGAGAAGGTTTACAATTTCCTTTATGATTACTGGAACTGGTATGACGGCGACATCTCCTTCCGTGATGACACAAAGACCCTTAACTGGTGGTATTCAACAACGGCTAAGGATAAGAACCTTCAGGTAGAAAACTTCGAAGTAATGAAGGATTGCGGTGCTCATTCCACCTTCGACCTTTGGAATACTCTCGGAGTAGGTTACGACTTCGAAAGCCTTATCAACGGCAGCGTTACACCCGCTCAGTTCGCAGAGACCTACAAGAACGAAGTTCAGTCAGCTCTCGATGCAATGTACAAATAAGATTTAGGAGAAATTTATGAGTGATATTAAAATGATCGCTCCGGCATTACCGAACATTCCCTGGCAGGAAAAACCTGCCGGGGAAGAGTTCAACCACGCACCGGTGTGGAGATACACGGAGAATCCCATCATCAATCGTTACCCCACAAAAGAGGTGGCAAGAATATTCAACTCCGCGGTTATGCCTTATAACGGTGAGTTTATCGGAGTATTCAGAGGCGAGCAGACAAACGGCGTTTCCATGATCTACCTCGGTCATTCCAAGGATGCCATCCATTGGAATTTCCAAGAAGAGAAGATCCATTTCGTTGATGAAGAAGGCAAGGATTTCCAGCCCATATATGCCTACGATCCCAGACTTGTTAAGATAGAGGATACCTATTACATCATGTGGTGCCAGGACATGTATGGCGCAGCCATCGGCCTTGCAAAGACAAAGGATTTCAAGACCTTTACCAGATTGGAAAATCCCTTCCTTCCTTTCAACAGAAATGCTGTTCTTTTCCCCAGAAAGATCAACGGAAACTACGTGATGCTTTCACGTCCTTCGGATTCCGGACATACACCTTTCGGTGACATCTTTGTTTCCGAGAGTCCGGATCTTGTTTATTGGGGCAAGCATCGTCATGTTATGGGAAGATCCTCGGAATGGTGGGAATCCCTTAAGATAGGCGGCGGCGCAGCTCCCATAGAGACAAGCGAGGGCTGGCTTATGTTTTATCACGGGGTTTCAGGTACTTGCAACGGTTACGTTTATTCCATCGGCGGCGCTATCCTGGATCTTGAGAATCCCTCCAAGGTGCTTTACAGATGCGAAAACTTCCTTCTTACACCCACTGAGTGGTATGAGGAGAGAGGTTTCGTACCCAATGTATGTTTCCCTTGCGCTACGCTTCATGATCCCGAGAGCGGAAAGATCGCTATTTACTATGGTTGTGCCGACAGCTATGTAGGACTTGCATTCTGCAAGTTCGATGAGATCGTGGCATACATAAAGGAGCATTCCGTTACTCGTTGGGATGACACCGACCTCGGAAGAAGATAGTCCGACACGGCAGATCACATTTGCGGGCGGGGATTTCCCTGCCCGTGTTTTTTCTTAAGACTTTTATAATGAGGATGATCATATGATAAACTCGGATTCTATAGCATATGCGGGCGATACTTCGCCCTTAAGTGAATTTCTTGAAAAGGCCGAAAAAGGTGAAAGTCTTACAGTGGGCTTTATCGGAGGCTCAATAACCAACG
The DNA here is from genome assembly GCA_017444675.1 of Lachnospiraceae bacterium. Taxonomy (GTDB): domain Bacteria; phylum Bacillota; class Clostridia; order Lachnospirales; family Lachnospiraceae; genus RGIG3528. The sequence goes on along the minus strand of JAFSWD010000070.1, from coordinate 3,978 downwards.
GATCTCTGGCTTCGGTCCATGAAAAGTGTTACGCTGCCAGGACCGTGGATGGACTCAGAAAAATGTATCCGGATGCGGATTTTAAATATATAAATGCAGGTATAGGAGGCACCACGTCCCATTTCGGAGTGGCCAGATGTGAGGCGGATCTCCTTAAGTTTAAACCGGATCTGGTGGTTGTGGAGTTTTCGGTAAATGATGAGAATACCCTCTTTTACCGTGAGACCTTTGAGGGCCTGATAAGACGCATCCTTAATGCTCCTTCCAAGCCTGCGGTGCTTATACTTCATAATGTACTTTACGATAAAGGCACCAATGCCCAGGATCAGCATGAGCTTGTGGGCTATAACTACGGAGTGCCCTGCATATCCGTTAAAACAAGCATATACAGAGACGTGGTCTGCGGTCTTGTTCCCGTAAGATCCATTACTCCCGACGATCTTCATCCCAATGATAAGGGACATGAGATGGTTTCCCGTCTCCTTCTGGATTTTATCGAAGCCGTGGCAAACGACGAGATAGACAGTGTCTGTGAAACCGAGAAGGGAAGACTTCCCAAAGCGATCACCGAAAATTGTTATGAAAATGCGGTAAGAGTGACTGTACCCGTAAATTACAGGACCAGCGGAGAGGCTTTCGTTCCAAAGGTGGCATCCGACACGGTTTCCAAGCCCTACGGTGTAGAGCCTGCATTTGCCGGCATTACCAAAGGAGATTTTGCGGAGTTCAAGGTAAAAGGCTCCGAGATAGCGGCTCAGTTTGTGAGATTCGTAAAGCATCCCGCATGCGTGGCCAAGGCTGTGATCGACGGGGATGAGGATAATGCGATCATCCTGGACGGTAACTTTGACGAGACCTGGGGCGACAAGCTGGATATAAAGATCCTTACCTGCCACGGAAAAAAGGGTGAGCACACCGTAAGGATAGAAGTGGTGGAAGGTGACGAAACGGCGGTTCCCTTTGACCTGGTTTCACTTATAGTTGCGGGAGAATAGTATGAGAATAGATCCTAAAGATGAAAGACTTGAATATTCCGGAAGAGTGGATTTTGATTCCGTGGGAGGCCCCACATTGGTGTATGCCTGCTCAAGCGTAAAAATGCTGATCACAGGCACAAAGACCCTTAAAGTGCGGCTCGTTAACCGCAGGAGCTGGAACAACAGCTACATGGGCGTGCTGGTGGACAATGAGCAGAGCCGTATCTGCATTTATGATGAAGCAAACCCTACAGACAACGATATCTTCACCCTTGCGGAGGGGCTGGATCCCGCTTCGACTCATGAGATCCTGTTCTTTAAACGTATGGACTCCTGTCACACGGTGCAGATCCTGGAATTCCTTGCGGATGACCGTGCGGAACTAAAAAAATGCAGGACTCATTACGATCTTAAAATGGAGTTTTACGGGGATTCCGTAACCGCGGGTGAAGTCAGCGAAGCGGTGGATTATTGTAAAAAGCCGGATCCTGCCAACAAGGGCGAGTACTCCAATGCCTATTGGTCCTATGCCTGGACCGCAGCCCGTCTCCTTAATGCCGAGATACATGACATTGCTCAGGGAGGCATATCTCTTCTTGACGATACAGGCTGGTACGCAGGCCCTGATTTTAAGGGCATATACAATATGTATGACAGGATCGAGTACAATCCGGATCTGGGAGTCACAAAAAGGTTTGATTTTAATAGCTATATGCCGGACATCGTGGTCATAGCAATAGGCCAGAACGACGCCAATCCCGTGAACTTCATGGCAGAGAACTATGATGGAGAAATGTCTGTTTTCTGGAGATTGTCCTATGCCTATTTCATCTCTCTTATAAGGAAGAGAAGGCCCGATGCTCACATCATCCTGACCACCACCATCCTGGAGCACGACGCGGCCTGGGATCGCGCAATAGACGAGGTTTGCAGGAGAATGCGCGAAAAAGATGACAAGATCCACCACTTTTTGTACAGCCAAAACGGGTGCGGAACTCCGGGGCACATCAGGAAGCCGGAAGCCGCTGTAATGGCGGAAGAGCTTAAAAATTTTGTATTAAGCTTAATAGGATAAGTTAAATTAAATTTCTATAAAAAAATCTCGAAAACGGCTAAAATATGCACCTTTCGGGCATTTTTTCCTTGACAAAACCAATAAACAAGGGTATAAAGGATATAAGCGTTGACCGCAGTGGCGGTACATCGTAGGCTACAGGCTATGGGCCTGTGTAAAATTATCCTATAGGAGGAAATTTAAATGAACAAGACAGAATTAGTTGCAGCAATCGCTGAAAACGCAGGACTTACAAAGAAGGATGCAGACAAGGCTTTAAAGGCATTCATCGACGTTACAACAGATGCTCTTAAGAAGGGTGACAAGATTGCTCTCGTTGGCTTCGGTACATTCGAAGTTGCTAAGAGACCTGCTCGTACAGGAAGAAATCCTCAGACAAAGAAGGCTATCCAGATTCCCGCTTCCAAGGCTCCTAAGTTCAGAGCAGGTAAGGGATTAAAGGACGCTGTCAACAAGTAAGTTGCGTTATTTAAAACCAAATAGGGATATAGAGAGAGGCTCAAGTCTCTCTCTTTTTTTTATAAAAGCATTGATTTTACTGAAGGGAATATATATAATCTAAATTGAATTATTGGCGTTGTGAGGTAACAGTATGCGCTTGGACAAATATTTAAAGGTTTCCAGGATCATCAAGAGACGTACCGTGGCAAACGAAGCCTGTGATGCGGGCAGAGTTACGGTGAACGGCAAAGTGGCCAGAGCTTCAGCGGAAGTAAAGGTCGGTGACATTATAGAGATCGGTTTCGGAAACAGTACCGTTAAGGCAGAAGTGCTTAAGATTCAGGAAACAGTGGGAAAAGACGACGCGAAGGAGCTTTTTAGGTATCTGTAATGGGTAAAATGCTTAAGAAAAGACGCAAAGGAATAATGGTCATCACCTTGGCTGTTTTGGCTTTATTTGCTGTGCTTTTCACCAGGGCCAGGGCTCATCAGAGAGAGAAGGCCATACTCACCGCAAGATACGATCAGCTTCAGGCAAAGTATGAAACTGTACAGGAAAAAGCGGAGGAACTTAAGGACAAGGAAGCTTACATGTCCACCATCGGTTACATTGAAGATGTTGCAAGAGAAAAACTGGGTCTGGTTTATGAGGACGAAGTGATCTTTAGGGAAAAGGATGAGGATTCGGAAGAAGATAATTGATTTTTGCAGGGAAAAGAAGCTTTTGGACAGCGGAGACGGCGTACTTATGGGACTATCCGGCGGTGCTGACTCGGTCTGTCTTCTTTTTATGCTGAATTCTCTTCGGGAAGAAATGGAGCTTACTATCCGGGCCATTCACATAAATCACGGTATCAGAGGAGAAGAAGCGGATAGGGATGAGGCTTTTTGCAAGGCTTTCTGCGAAAAACTGAAGGTTCCCTTTGAGGCAGTCCATGCGGACATCCCGGCTCTTGCTAAGGAAGAAGGCCTGGGGCTTGAAGAAGCGGGCAGAAAATTCAGATACGACATTTTTAAAGAGAGAGCCAAAGCACTTGGCTTAAACAAGATAGCCGTGGCTCATCACATGAATGATTCCGCAGAGACCATGCTTTTTCAGATGGTAAGAGGCAGTCGCCTTAACGGTCTTTCGGGCATACGTCCCCAAAACGATAACATCATCCGCCCTCTTCTTTGTGTTACCAGGGAAGAGATAGAAGAGGTATTGGCAGAAAACGGCCTTGAATATGTGACCGACAGTACCAACCTTTCTTCGGATTATACAAGAAATTATCTGAGGAATGAGATCCTCCCGGCGCTTGAAAAGCTGAGACCCAATGCCTGCAGGCATATGGCTGAGACTGCGGCCTATTTGGCACGTGTGGCGGACTTTATGGAAAAAAGGGCCGAGGAAATATATGCACGGGCAGTGGAAGAAGAGAAGGGAAAGCTTAAACTCAAGGTGCAGGAGCTTAGGGAAGCGGATCCGCTGCTTTCGGAAAATGT
>JAFSWD010000069.1 GCA_017444675.1 Lachnospiraceae bacterium | reverse complement strand
TGAACCCATAACCCCGTCCCCGGGTGTCATTTTTTTTTAATTCTTGCTTTTTTCAGATATTCATGTAATAATGTCTTTGTCGGCAGTCAGCCGGCTCGGGAAGCAAATCTTGTGATCCCGAAGCGATCAGCAAATGATTAGGTTGAATTGAATAAATAGGGAGATTTTTTTATGGGAGAAAGTATCAAGATCGCGGGGTGGAGTCCCTATCGGCGCGCGGGCGGCGTTACGGGGCATGTTTTGGCAATCAGCGAAATGGCGGCGGATTATTTTGGGAAGCAGGTGGACTTGAGAGCCGATCACTTCGGCGCAAGGCCGGTGGAGGGGTATATCAGTGAATTCAGTCGCACGGTCTGCTTTTCGCATAATGAGGATTTTTATTCCGGACCGGATTACCCCAACTACTGCGGCTGCCTCATGCGATATGAAAGCGTGTATATGGGAAAAGCTGAAGGGGTTGCGTGGAGATATGCCGGGACGGGCAATCTCAGGCTTTTGCGGCCCGTAAGGTTTTACGAGGACAGCGCCTTTGAGGGAGGCAGCGGCGAAGTGTGTTTTGTGGATTCTTCGGGGCGCAACAGTCCCTATTCCTTCAGGATGCTGAATGAGGCGGACATGATCCTGGTTTTTCTGCCGGATAATTCTATTGAGATCAGACGATTTTTTCATCTTTATTCTTATTTTCTTAGCAAGAGCTTTTTTATCATCAATAATTATTCCCCAGACAACAGTTTTGTTTTTGATATTCTTGAGGAGCACAAGGTGTCCAGAAACCGCATTGCGACAATGCCCTATTGCCCGGAATTCGCCAGGGCCTGCATCGAGCGGAATGTGGACGTGATGATCCGCTGTCAGATCCAAAGGCGCAGAAAGAGCCGGTATTTTAAGTGCGTTAAGGAGATCACCAAGCGGGTGCTGATCGAGGCGCAGAGGCAGGCGGGGAGTGCAAAGGCTGTGAGGGAAAATGAAAATGGATCAAAATAAGGAAAATAACCGAAAATCTGTTGACAAATGTAATTCAAAGGAGTAGACTACCCACAACAATTTTTGGAGAACTTTGCATAGTGAGCAGATTTGTAGCCGCAATTGAATATATTTCCCGAATTTCCGTGCGCATTAATATGGTGGAGGGTCGAGTTAATATATGCCAAAAAGCCGGTTACGATGAGCGATAGGTTTTACATATAGTATATTTGTATATGATGACCGCTTGTCCCAGCCGGATGAGCGGTTTTTTGTTACCCGGGCCCGGTAATGAACATATAAAAAAGTAAGTCATGGCAGTTTCGTATGAGTCGGCTGTGGCGAAAAAGGAGGAAATGAAATGATTTTTAGAGAGGAAACAATGACACTTAATGGGCATGAGATAGAGTTCAGAAGCCCGCGCGAAGAGGATGCGCTCATGATGATCGAGGGCTTGAAGGAGGTCTGCGGGGAGACGGATTTTCTGCTGTCCGGACCCGACGAGGTGAAACTCACTGAAGAGGACGAGGTCAAGTTTATCGACATGATGAACGGCACCGAAAAGGGCGGGATGCTGCTGGCTTTTGTCGACGGTGAATATGTGGGGAATTCTTCTTACAGGGTATCCGATAAGAGGAAATTTACCCATCGCGGAAACATTGGGATTGCGCTGAAGCTGAAAGCGACCGGGTTTGGGCTGGGTACCGAGGTCCTGAAGCGGATCCTTGAGGCGATGAAGGCTTGCGGCCTTGAGCAGGCGGAGCTTGACGTTTTTGCGTCCAACAGCAGGGCGATCCACGTTTATAAGAAGCTGGGATTTAGGGAGATCGGCCGGATGCCCAACGCTTCCAGGCTTGACAGCGGCGAATACGTGGATGAGCTTCATATGGTGCTGCCTCTGAACGATGCGGAGTTCTGGGATCTTTACGATGCGGAGCGGAAGCCCCTGGGCCTCAAGCACAAGCGCGGCGACAACTTCGGCGAGGGGCAGTTTTACGTTTGCTGCGAAAACTGGATCGTGAATTCCGAAGGCAGATTTCTCGTCACCAAGCGCCATCCCGACAAAAAGGCCGGGAATCAGTGGGAATTCGGCGGCGGAGGAACCCTTGCAGGAGAGACCACGCGCGAATCCTGCGTTCGTGAGGTTTTTGAGGAAACAGGCATACAGATAACCGAGGACATGGCATATCTCCTCGCGACCTTTGCCAATAAGAATTATTTCCAGGACATCTTTCTCATAAAGAAAGACGTGGATCTCAAGGATGTTAAGCTTCAGCCGGGGGAAACCGTGGATGTGAAGTGGGCTTCCGACGAGGACATCCAAAAGATGATCGAAAGAGGGGAATTTGTGTATTCCGTCGGGAAGAGATATGCCTTGTACAAGGATAAGGCAGCGGAAGTTTTAAAGAAATAGAGTAGGAAGGCGCAGAATACTTAACTTAACAGCTGAGGAAAACAGGAAAAAGCTTCAAGCCACGCGTAACGCCGGTCAGGGCATAGCGCGCGGCTTTTTTTGCGCTCCGGAAAAGCCCTACCCGCCACCCTACTTTGTGAAAAACTAAACAGACTGAAAATAAAGAAAAACCTTGCGAAGATTTTGAATACGTGATCCAATTGTAACAACACGTGAATGATGATTCACGAATGAATTCACGAGACGATCCACGAGACGATTCACGAGATAAGAGAACACTGTAAATATTGATAACACGCACGAAATGGGGTACGGCATGTATAAAAGATTGGACGGAGATACTTTAAACAAGCTTCTTGAAGCGGGGATCGGCGAATTTGCCGAGAAGGGCTTTGACAAGGCTAACATTGCGGACATCGCCAAAAAGTCAGGCCTTAGTGTAGGGGTCATGTACAAGTACTACAAGGATAAGGATGACTTTTTTATTTCTTGTGTGAGGCACAGCCTGGAGCTTCTGAACGAGGTCATGGACGAGCTGACCGACGAAAGCAACGGGCTCATCGGCAATATGGAGATCACTCTTCGCAGGCTGGTGGAGCACGCAAGGAAGCATACGGAATACTATGTCATGTATCACGAGATCACAGCCGGAGGCTGCAGGAAGTTTGCGCCTCAGCTGGCGAAGGAGATAGAGTCGGTGACTTCGACGGTTTATTCCAAGCTCATCGGAGACGCCAAGGCCAAGGGATTGGTAAGGCAGGACATTGATCCGAACATGTTTGCTTTCTTCTTCGATAATCTGCTTATGATGCTTCAGTTTTCGCTCAGTTGCGAGTACTATCGCGAGCGTATGAAGATATATTGTAACGGTGAACCTACGGACGAAATGCTGGTAAAGGAATTGCTGAAATTCATGTACGCAGCACTGGGGATCAAATAAAATGTGGGACTAAAGTCACGAAATGAACCCCTAACCCCGTCCCCGGGGTTCAAAAAGGAGAAGTGTATGACTTACGTTATTGCTTATGATTTTGGAACGACAGGCGTGAAGACCTGCCTTTTCGAGATCAAGAACACCATAGGCCTGGTGGCCAGTGCGTATGCCGGATATGGGCTCTACATTATGGAGAACGGCGGCGCTGAGCAGGATGCGGACGAATGGTGGGAAGCCATGTGCAGCACCACGAAGGAGCTGTTCAAGAAGACAGAGATCACTCCGGAGCAGGTGGCGGGCATTTCCTTCTGTTCCCAGATGCAGGGCATAGTTCTTGTGGACAAGGAGGGGAAGGCACTCCGACGTCCCATGAGCTACATGGACCAGCGCGGAACAAAAGAGATAGCGGAATGTATGGGAAAGGGCCTGATCAAAGTGTCGGGTTGCAATGTCTTTAAGCTGCTGAAAAGCCTCAGGATCAACTGCGCGGCTTCCACCAGCGTTAAGGACCCGGTTTGGAAATACAAGTGGGTTGAAAACCATGAACCGGAAATATTCAATAAGGTACATAAATGGCTGGATGTCAAGGAATATCTCATCGCGAGGTGTACAGGGGAATTCGTGATGACTACCGATTCGGCATTCTCCACATTTTTGTATGATACACGCAAGGGCAAAGAGGGCTGGAATAAATCACTGATCAAGATGTTTAAAGTGCATCCCGAGCATCTTCCGAGGATAATCAAATGTACTGACGAAGCGGGGAAGCTTACCAAAAAGGCTGCCGAGGACTTAGGGCTTAAGGAGGGCACGCCTGTTTTCGGAGGAGGCGGAGATGCGACCTTGATCGGCGTGGGAGCAGGCTGTGTGGAAAAGGGACAGACTCATATCTATTCCGGTACCTCCGGCTGGGTTTCCACGGTTTTGGACAAGCAGGTAGTTGACATCGTTTCCATGATCGCAAGCATTACGGCGGCAACGGACGGAAGATACAACTACTTTGCGGAGATGGAGACCGCGGGCAAGTGCTTCGAGTGGGTGAAGAACCACCTGGCACTGGACGAGATCGACATCTATCTGAAGAAGGAGCATGTTGCGGAGAGTCTTGAAAGTCAGTACACAAGCCTCTACGACTACCTTTCCGACGAGGTCAGCAAGGTGCCGGCGGGGTCCAACGGAGTCATTTTCACTCCCTGGCTTCACGGAAATCGCTGTCCTTTCGAGGATCCTTCGGCCGCGGGAATGTTCTTCAATGTGAAGATCGAGACCGGAAAGCGCGATCTGATCCGCTCCGTTCTTGAAGGCATATGTTTCCACCTCCGTTGGATGCTGGAATGTGAGGCAGCCAAAGTAGAAACCTCCGAATGCATACGTTTTGTCGGCGGCGGAGCTCTTTCCAAAGTCACATGTCAGATACTTGCGGACATTACAGACAGGACCATAGAGACTGTGGTAGGTTCCCAGGATGTGGGAGCTGTAGGCGCAGCGTTGTTGGTGGCTGTAGGTACGGGAGTAATGCCTACTCTGGATGATGCAAAAAACCTCATAAAAGTTAAGGAACGCTTTAAGCCGAATCCCGCTAACAGAGAGGTTTACGATAAAAACTATGCCGTATTTAAAAAGCTCTATAAGAGCAATGCGGCCAATTTCAAAGCTTTAAACGGGAATTAACCCTTTAAAGAAAGACCCTAAACAAAGCCCTAAAATCCCCCTTTTATCTTTAAAAGGGGGAAACCCTATAGGGTGGGGATAACACTTGGGATGGAACATAGATCGGGTCTTAGGATCTGCATAAAATATAACTTCGAAAGGAGAAAACAATGGACAAGATTGCAGAAATAAGGGCAAGAGTTGCGGAAACAGGGAGGATGCTGCTGGAGAAAAAGCTGGTGGCAAGAACCTGGGGCAATATCAGCGAACGTATAGATTCCGAAACCTTTGCCATTTCTCCTAGCGGTCTTGACTACCTTCACACAGAACCCGAGGATGTGGCTGTGGTGAAGTTGGCAGACATGACATGGGAAGGAAGAAGAAAGCCTTCCAGTGAAAAGGGAATCCATGCTGCGGCTTACAGGATCTTCCCGGATGTAAATTTTGTTATTCACACTCACCAGAATTTTGCATCTGCATTGGGATTGGGCGGTTTCAAAAACGAAGCCATGACCCCCGAACAGAGAGAAAAGCTGGGTGATATCTATACAGCAGGCTACGGACTTCCCGGAACCAAGAAGCTGGCAGGAAATGTTTCCGCAGCCTATGAACTGGGAGCGAGAGTGGTATTCATGGAGCACCACGGCGTGGTGATCTGCGGCAGGTCGAGAGATGAGGCCTTTGAGATGGCAAATCTTTTGGAAGAAGCCTGCAAGGCTCAGATCAAGGGGATGGATGTAAATGAGCCCGCAGGTAAGCAGTTTGCAAAGCTTGGTATCCCGCTTCCCGCACAGTTGGATGACATGGCACAGATGATAGGCCCCAAGATCCCTGTGGTGGAGAACAATCCCACGGAGATAGCCGCAAAGCTTCAAAAGAGCAACGCGGTTGTGGTTAAGGGCGTAGGCATACAGATAGTTTCCGAAGATCCCGAAGATCTGGCGGCACTGGAGATCCTGACAGAGAAGGCTGCAACAGCATTCCTGCACACAAGAGCACTGGGCAAGAAAGCAACCCTTTCCGCCTTTGATGCATGGCTTATGAGAACGGTTTATAAACTCAAGTATTCCAAACAAAAGAAAGGTTGAGAATATATATGACCGACAAACAAAAAGAAGTTTTAAGAGCCGTAAAATTCGGACTGTTTTCAATATCTGCGGGTCTTATAGAGATCGGAAGCTTCACGCTTCTGGACCTCCTGACCCCATGGAATTATTGGCCCAAGTACCTGATCGCTCTGGTATTGTCGGTGATCTGGAACTTCACGCTGAACAGGCGTTACACATTCAAGTCGGCCAATAATGTGCCGGTGGCTATGGCAAAGGTGGCAGCGTATTACTGTGTATTCACACCCCTTTCCACGCTGCTGGGCAACTACCTGGCGGAAAGCCTGGGCTGGAACGAGTATCTGGTCACATTCATAAATATGTGCCTGAACTTCGTTACCGAGTTTTTGTATGACAAGTACTTCGTGTTCAGAGGCAGCATAGATACCAACGAGATCGCGAAGAAGGAAGAGAAAAATAAGTAACCCACGAACAGCAAAAAAAACGGAGGATAAGAAAATGGAAAACTGCGGAATCAGCAGATGGGATGATCCCAATGAGATCAACAGGAGACTTAAAAACCTTACAAGCCAGCCTATTTGGGAGGTTGACGACGAGTACTACAACAAGGAGATCCTGCCTTACTTCAACGAGAAGTGCACCAAGTCAAAGGCAATCTACGAGGAAGCCAAAAATTACATTCCCGGCGGTGTTCAGCACAACCTGGCATTCAACAAGCCTTTCCCGATGTGCATAGAAAAAGCCGACGGCGCATACATGTATGATAAGGACGGCAATAAGTACATCGATTTCCTTCAGGCAGGCGGACCCACGATTCTGGGAAGTAACTACAAGCCCGTTCAGGATGCGGTTATCGACCTCATCAAGAACTGCGGACCTACCACAGGACTTCTGCACGAAGCAGAGCTTATGATCGCTAAAGAGATCCACAAGCATATGCCCAACGTAGAGATGTTCCGTATGCTTGGTTCAGGTACCGAAGCATGTATGGCATCTTTAAGAATTGCAAGGATTGCAACAGGTAAGAAGAGAGTCATAAAGATCGGCGGAGCTTATCACGGCTGGTCAGATCAGCTGGTATACGGCCTTAAGATCCCGGGAAGCCGTTATCTTCTTGAGTCCCACGGTATTCCCAAGGGAGCCTACAGGCTTACGGATGAAGTAAGACCCAACGATCTTAACATGCTGGAAGCTATGCTTAAGAGAAATAAGCTTAAGGGAGGTACAGCCGCTGTTCTCATCGAGCCCGTAGGACCCGAGAGCGGTACCAGACCCGTTGCACGTGAATACAACAAGGGCGTGCGCGCACTTTGCGATAAGTACGGCGCGCTCATGATCTTCGACGAAGTAGTAACAGGCTTCCGTGTAGCACTTTCAGGTGCTCAGGGCTTCTTCGACGTTGTTCCGGATCTCACCATCTTCGGGAAGATCGTTGCCGGCGGATATCCTGCTGCAGGCGGCGTAGGCGGTAAGAAGGAATATGCTCAGCTTATGGCTGCAGGCCTTGCAACAGGTAAGCACAGAGCCTATGTGGGCGGTACACTCGCTGCCAACCCTCTTTCGTCCCTTGCAGGCTATACTGCCATCAAGGAGATCGAAAGAACCAATGCCTGCGAAGTTGCGGGACGTATGGGCGACAGACTTTGCGACGGCCTGAAGGAACTGGTAGACCGTTACGGACTTCCTTTCGTAGCATACAACCAGGGCTCCATCGTACATTTGGAGTGCACAGGTGCAATGAGCTTCGATTTCTCCTCCATGAGTTTCATAAAGTCCGCAATGGGACTGTTGAAGAACAAGGATATGATGTATGTCCGCAAGGATTCCATGGAGAAGATGGGCGCCGCTTATATGGCAAACGGTATCATTACCCTTGCAGGCAGCCGTCTCTACACATCCCTTGCAGATACACCCGAGATCATCGACGAAGCTCTTAACCGCTTTGAAAATGTATTCAAGCATGTTAAGAAGACAGATAAGGGTCTTGTAAAATAAGATTTAAAGTCCGTAATAGGACTAATGCGGAGCGAAGTTAAAACGGAGTTATCTGACTCATTAAGAGCAGCTCAAAATAAGGTCAATAAGGGAAAGAAGCATTTTGGATTATCAGAAAATGCTTCTTTTTTTTACGCTTCTTTTTTATTTTATAGATTTTATGATGATTATTGTGTATAATAAACGAAAAAGTTTTGGGCGATCGAGGGATAATTTATGAAAGAGGTGATTTATGGGAGTATCAGAAAAAGCAAAGGAATTATCCGAGAAGAGGAAAGAGTTCAATAATGAGCTCAAAAAAGAAATGGAGCAGAAGTTCAATGATAAGGTGAATGAAAAGCTCCCGTTTATCGAAGAGGACAGAAAAGCCAGAAAATATGCGGACGCTCATGAAAGAGACGTGCATATTAACATCATCCTTGCTGCGGTTTGTTCCGTGCTTGCCCTGGCAAATGTTGCCATCCTCCTGTTCACAAAAAATCGGATGGTGCAGGAATACCCCTGGTGCAAGCCCTTTACCGTAGGTTTGGCTCTGGTGATGATAGGCTTCTGGGCTTGGATAGCCTTTGCGCAGAAGAAAAACGCCACCAGGTTCGGCCCTTATATTGCATATACCTTCGCGGGATATTACATTGCCATCATGCTTTTTACGGCAAACACCGCCTACACACTGCTTCTTGTTCCCGCAGTTTTTGTTTATATGCTTCACTATGACAAAAAAAGAAGTCTCCGTACCGGTATGGGATCCGTCATTGTTATCTTCATTAAGATCGTGCTGTTCGCCAGCGTTTTGAAAGATTACTGTGATGTAAGGCCTGACGAACTCAATTCACAGATCGTTCTTCTTGTGGGACTCGGTGCTTCAATGGTCATCTTCCCTCTGATACTTGACGCTTTTAACCGTGATATCTTCGGTGCGATAGAAGACAAGGGAAGAGAGCAGGAAACACTTATGGCCGAAGTCCTTGAGATCGCTGACAAGGTAAAGGCAGGTGCGGGAGAAGTAGAGGGGCTTCTGAATTCTCTTGCGGAGTCTGCAGAAACGGTAAAGGGCGCCGTGTCCGAGGTTTCAAGCGCTGCAGAGACCAATACCCAGGAAGCTGAAAGGCAGTCCGTTAAGACCAAGGAGATCCAGTCCTCTGTGGAGGATACTTCCGACAAAGCCCGTGAGCTTGCAGACATTGCGGATCAGGTGGGAAGCGAAGTTAAGGAAGGTATCGGCCATGTGGACAAGCTTAAAGAGAGTACCGTGGTGATCGAGGGTGTTACCAACAGAGTCGTTACCGAAATGAGTGAGCTGGTTAATAATATGCAGGAAATGAGAAACTTTGCGGATACCATCCTTTCCATTTCCAATCAGACCAACCTCCTTGCTCTTAACGCTTCCATAGAGAGCGCTAGAGCAGGTGAAGCAGGCAGAGGCTTTGCGGTTGTTGCCGAGCAGATCAGGCTTCTTTCCGAACAGACCAAGGCAGCTACCAACAGGATCGGCGAGATGATCGAAAATCTTACCGAGAAGTCTCGTCTGGTTTCGGACTCGATTAACGAATCCGTTCAGGCTACCAACGATCAGACACAGCTGATCCGGGAGGTTAACGAAAACTTCACCGAGACCGGAAACAAGATGCAGATCCTCGAGGAAAATGTCAAAGCCATTACGGAAAATATTGCAAACCTCATGAGTGCAAACCTTGAGATCGTTGAAAGCATCAGCCATCTTTCCGCATCCAGTGAAGAGATCGCCGCAGGAAGCCAGAACGTTACGGCTATTGCCACCAACAACGAGGAAGAGGCTTCCAGAGCCAAGGCAAGAAACAACGAAGTAATTGCTACTGCCAACCAGCTGAACAAGTATCGGGTAAGAGGATAAGCTTTAAGCTTATTGTTCATATGCCCCGGTACACCACTAAGCAAATATTGGTGATAAAAAAACTATTAAACGGCAGACTTTACCTGCATAAGTGTGATATACTTATGCAGGATTTTTTATCTATAGCAAAATTAACGGAGATCAAAATGAAGAAAATAATATGTATAACAGCGATTCTCGCGGTGACGGCCATAGCCGCCTGCGGCAGGGAGGGAAGCGATAGTGTTACGCCCACCCCCTGGGTAGTTACCGCCACACCCACCCCCACTGCGGTCCCTACGGACACACCTACTCCCACCCCCACACTCACGCCCACTCCTGAGCCTGATATCTTCGAGGGAAACGAGTATTTTAACCCGGTGAGTGCACTGGAAGTCAAGCTGGACAAGTACTATAAGAGGTTTTTCATCAACGGTCTGCTTAGCACCGGAAACACTTATAGACTCAGGGAAAAGCTGGCCAAGGCACAAAAAGGCGAAGAGACCGTGATCTGTTATCTGGGCGGTTCCGTGACCGAGGGCGAGGGCGCCTATGACAGGACTCCTCAGGGCTACAAGAAGGGATATGCCTATCTTTCCTACGAATACATCCGTGACAATTACGGTAAAGGTGACAACGTGAAGTACGTGAATGCTGCCATTTCCGGAACAGGCTCCGACCTGGGCATAGTCAGAGCCGACGAGGACGTGCTTTCCTATAACCCGGACATTATCTTTATCGAATTTGCCGTAAACAACGATAATTCCATATATAACAAGATGACCTACGAAGGCCTGATCCGTAAGTTCCTGCAGGCAGAGAATGAACCGGCGGTGATCCTTCTTTTCTCCGACGCAACCTATGCAGGACAGACTCAGACTTACATGAAGCCCATGGGAACCTACTACGATCTGCCCATGGTAAGCGTCCGCACCGGTCTTGAAGTGCCCAAGGCCATGAAGACCATAGAGTGGAAGGATTACTCCAATGACTCGGTTCATCCCAATCCCAACGGACATGCTCTTTATGCGAAGCTGATCGCTTACATGATAAAAGAGGCAGTGAAGGATACGGCCGACACATCCTATGCTTTCCCGGAAACGGCTTCACTTAAGGGCTGGGAAAAGTACGACAATGCGACCATGATCGATAATTCCGATACATCAGGCTTTGTGGTGGATACAGGCTGCTTTGAGGCCACTACCACCAGATTCTCCTCTACCGGAAATTCCGATAACCACGCGCTTCTTAACGGCTGGACCAGGAAGGCAAATTCCGCAGGGGAAATGAAGCTTTCCCTGACCTGTACCGGGTTAATCATCGTTGTGAAGCAGACCAATGCGACCACTGAGACCGGCCTGGATGTGTACGTGGACGGCAAGCTCAAGACCACGGTGCTGACGGCCAAGAGCGGCGCCTGGAACAATCCGGTTACTTCACTGGTCATCAATACCGACGAAGCTGCGGCTCACGAGATCGTGATAAAGCCCGCAGCAGGCAGCGAAGGCGCCAACCAGACCATATTGGCATTCGCTTACACAGACTAGTACAGCATACGCAAAATAACTAGACTAATGCGCAGAATGCTTGCTTGAATGCGCGTGCATGAAAACGCAGGTGTAGCGGGCTACTCCGAGGCTTTCATGTGCGGGCAGTCGGGTAAGCATGCAAGCATTCGGTATAGTTATTTTGTGAATGATGTACTAGACTGTACACGCCGGGCGACCGGCAGCAAAGAGAAAAGATGAGGGTAAAATTATGAAAGGCGAAGCTATTGAAAGTTTGAAACCTTTGTGCAGAAAGGCTGCGGCGGATTCCGCGGTGCTTCTGAGAAATTTCGAGGATTTCCTTCCCCTTAAGGAAGACGACAAGGTGGCTCTGTTCGGAAGAGGCGGATACGAGTACACCAAGTGCGGAACAGGCTCCGGCGGTAACGTGAACGTCCGGGAGACTCCTTCCGTAGCCGAGGGCCTTAGAGCCAACGGCATTAAAGGCATAGACAAAAAAGTAGAAAAACTGTGGCTTGAGCATATATCTTCTCATCCTTTTGATAACGGAGAAGAGGGGAAATTTGCCACCGAGCCCCGTTCCCAGGTGGAACTCAGACTATCCGAGAAGGATATAGAAGGAGCTGACAAGAGGAACGAAAAGGCATTGATCTTCATTTCCCGTCGTGCGGGTGAGGAAAAAGAGGTGCTGGATGCGCCCGGAAGCTTCAGGCTTTCTTCTGAGGAAAAGCGGTTGATCGGGCTGGTTACCCGTCTGTTTTCTCACGTGGGCCTGATCTTTAACACTTCTCACATCATGGATATGTCCTGGACAGATGAGGCCTGGTGCCACGGCCGGATCGACGCGATACTATATGCCTGGACGGGCGGAAGCGAGGGCGGAAACGGTCTTGCGGATGTGCTGTCCGGTGCGGTGACGCCTTCGGGACATCTGGCAGATACAGTGCCCATGCGGCTTTCGGACCATCTCTCCGATAAGAATTTCGGGGATCCCAAAGAAAATTATTACGAGGAAGACATTTACGTCGGCTATCGTTATTTTGAGACCTTTAATCCCAAAGCAGTGCTCTATCCCTTTGGTTTTGGCCTGTCCTACACGGATTTTGCCCTGTCGGAGCTTAAGGCGGAGTTTAAGAATGAGTTTAAAGTGACGGGTATCATTAAAAATACCGGGAATTACAAGGGCGCCCAGGTGCTGCAGGTCTATTTTTCCGCGCCCAAGGGCAAGCTCGGACGTCCCGAGCGTGAGCTCATAGGTTTTGCCAAGACTCGTGTGTTGGAGCCCGGCGAGGAAGAGACCCTGACCGTAACCTTTAAGGAAGAGGAAATGGCAGCCTACGACGATTCCGGAATTACCGGCAACAAGAGCTGCTATGTGCTGGAAGGCGGAGTTTACCGCATCTTTGCGGGCTTCGATGTGAGAAGCGCCAGAGAAGTGGCTTTTTCGGGAAGAAAGAAAAAGCATGAGATCCAGGAAACCAAGGTGATCAGGACCTGCGAAGAGGCCATGGCACCCACGGAACCCTTCATCCGTCTTAAAGCTACGGATTGCGGCGCAGCCTATGAAAATGTGCCTCTCGGAACAGTGGATCTTGCAAAAAGGATAGAAGAGCGCCTGCCCGAGGAGCTGCCTAAGTGCGATAAGAAGGTCACTTTTGATGATGTAAAGAGCGGCAAAGCCACAGTCTCGGACTTTGTTTCAGGCCTTGAGATCAGGGACCTTTGCGGTCTTGTCAGGGGTGAAGGTACCGACAGCCCCTTTGTTACCCCCGGCACAGCCTCTGCTTTCGGAGGACTTACAAGGAACTTAAGGGCGGCGGGAGTTCCGGCTGTTTGCTGCGCCGACGGGCCCAGCGGACTTCATATGAAGAAAGGGCTCTATGCAACGCAGATTCCTTCCGCCACATCCCTTGCCTGCACTTGGGATACCGGGATCGTCGAGAAATTATATGCCGGTATCGGGGAAGAAATGAGCCTTAACAACATCGAGGTTCTTCTCGGACCCGGCATGAACATACACAGACACCCCCTTTGCGGCAGAAATTTCGAGTACTTTTCCGAAGATCCTTACCTCACGGGCAAGATGGCGGCTGCAGCGGTAAAGGGCGTTGCGAAAAGCGGCCATCAGGCGGTGATCAAGCATTTTTGCGCTAATTCCCAGGAAGTGGGCAGGTTCTACGAGAATAACGTGATCTCGGAGCGCGCCCTCAGGGAGATTTACCTGAAAGCCTTTGAAACAGCGGTAAAGGAAGGCCATGCCCGGTCAGTGATGACTTCCTATAACATGGTGAACGGCCATCACACCTCGGCCTACTACGACCTCACGGAGACCATCCTCCGCAAGGAATGGGGCTTCACAGGCATGGTGATGACCGACTGGTGGGCACGCCTCAACGACGTGGTGAAGGGCGGCTTCGAGCACAACATGACCGACGTCCGCTCCATGGTCCGCGCCCAAAACGACATCTACATGTGCGTAGACCACGGCACCGCCGAGACCAACGCCCGGGGCGATAATCTTGAAGCCGCCCTGAAGGACGGCACCCTCACCCGCGCCGAGCTGGAGCAGTGCGCGATCCACATACTGAACTTTATTTTGCAGCTGTAAATGAACCCCCGGGACGGGGTTATGGGTTCATTTTTTGAACCCCCGGGACGGGGTTATAGGTTCATTTTTGTGACTCAATTGAAATATTTGGCACTGAGAGTCATATAGAGATTGCTCGGTGCCCCTTTTTTGTAAGAAAAATGTTGACTCAACTGAAGTGTTTTGTGATCTGGGTCAAATGCAGGATTTCCCGAACCTTCTTTGGGGAAATAAATGTTGACTCTGTAGGGAATTTTTGCAGATAGAGTCACTTTTTTGAACCCCTAACCCCGTCCCCGGGGTTCATTTTCCGGAGATACTTTACTACTGGGGCGGGGTATGTTATACTATAATGTCATTCGTTGTAAATCTAACGAGATGAAAGACAGAGAATGAAAGGAGTTATTTCTAATGAAAAAGCTTGAACACAGCAAATATATTCTTGCTATTAAGCCTGTGCTGAAGAAGCTGCTGGGGGAAGTTTTAAAGAAGTTCCCTTATGCTTCGATCCTTGCGGTGGATTCCAAAGGAAACTACTATTCCTCTTCCAAAGCAGGAATTTCCATTACACAGGTACCCAGATACTCCAACTGCGGTTTTGTCATCAAAGCATATGACGGCAATGCCTATGGCGAGTATTCCTTTAATGATATCAGTGAGGCAAAGATTCCCGAGATCCTGAAAAAACTGGACGAGGTCATGAGCCTTAAATCCGTTGCAAAGAAGGGACTCACACTTTGCGAATACAAGCAGATGAAGGACGAGCCCTGCACCTTCGATGATGCAAGCAGCTATGAAAAGGCACCCTGGGAAATGGGCGACGACAAGATCGTTGAGAAACTTACTTCCCTTAAGGAAGGGCTGATGAAGCAGGATGAGAGGATCATAGATGCCGGCGCAAGGATCAATTACCAGCGCTACACCAAGCTCTTCCTTTCGCCCAATAAGGACATGATCCAGAGCAATATGTGGGTAGAGGCCTATCTTACCGTTGTGGCAAAAGAGGGCGAAACCCTGCGCAACACCTATTCCACCTTCTCCGGCCTTTGCGGCTTTGAGGTTATGGATGACATGGAGCGTGACATCAAGAAGACCTGCGATACTGTCATAGATCTCCTTCACGCAGAACCCATCAAGCCCGGCACCTACACCTGTATCTGCAATCCTCACGTTACCGGCATGATCGTTCACGAAGCTTTCGGCCACGGCGTCGAGATGGATATGTTCGTTAAGGACAGAGCTCTCGCTCAGCAGTACATCGGTAAGCGCGTTGCTTCCGACCTGGTTACCATGCACGACAGCGGAAATGCGGTTGAGCAGTGCGGCAGCTATTTCTTCGACGACGAGGGCGTTCTCGCTCACGATACCGTGATCATTGAAAAAGGCATATTAAGAGCCGGCATGTCGGATGCTCAGTCCGCTATG
>JAFSWD010000068.1 GCA_017444675.1 Lachnospiraceae bacterium | reverse complement strand
CTGCGGTACGAATCAATTCAGCCATGATCTGTTTCTTTTTCCTCCTAGAATGAATCTGTCATCATTATAGCAAAATAAATGCCGTTTTCAAGTTAAGGATTTCTAAAAAATATCAGGACACCTTGATCTTTAATTTGCCATCTTCAATGTCCAGAGACATCTTCTTGATCTTCCTGTTTTTAAGAAATTCCTCAGCCAGCGCGTCCTCGATCTCTGTCTGAACCGCACGCCTTATGGGTCTTGCGCCGAACTTCTCGTCATATCCTTTCTCAAGGATAAAATCAACCACTTTTTCGGTGTAGCTGACCTTTGCACCCATCTGTTCATCGCATCTCTTAACCACTATATCCAGCTGCATCTTGGCGATCTCTCTGAGATCATCCCTGGAAAGCTGTCTGAAGACTATGGTTTCATCGATCCTGTTTAAGAACTCCGGTTTAAAAATGTTCTTTATCTCTTCGTTTATGCCTTCCTTCATCCGTTCATATGTTGCCGCGGTGTCGTTACTTCCCACAAAGCCCAGATGTTTGGGTGTCATGATGGCCTGCGCTCCCGCATTGGAAGTCATAATGATGATCGTGTTTTTAAAGCTGACTTTTCTGCCTTGGGCATCTGTTATATGTCCGTCCTCAAGCACCTGCAGAAGAATGTTGAAAACATCCGGATGGGCTTTTTCCAATTCATCAAAGAGAACTACCGCATAAGGTTTTCTCCTGATCTGTTCTGAAAGCTGGCCGCCTTCCTCATGTCCTACGTATCCCGGAGGTGATCCGATAAACTTGGATACACTGTGTTTCTCCATATATTCGGACATGTCCACTCGGATCATGGCATTTTCATCACCGAACATAGCCTCCGCCAGTGCTTTTGAAAGCTCTGTCTTTCCCACGCCCGTAGGGCCCAGGAAAAGGAAGGATCCTATAGGTCTGTTGGGATCTTTAAGGCCCACTCTGCTTCTTCTGATGGCCTTGGTAATGGCTTCCACCGCTTCTCTCTGGCCCTTTACTCTCTTTTCAAGGATCTCGGGCATTTTAAGAAGCTTTTCGCTTTCTTTTTCCATTACCTTTTCCAGAGGAATGCCCGTCCACTGGGCAATGATCCTTTCTATATGAGCACGCTTTAATTCCTTACGTGCTCCTTTTTTCTTTCCGTCCTTTGACTTTCCGGAAAGCTGATCTCTGATCTCCTCCGCCTCTTTGGCAAGAGCAGCCGCTTCTTCCATCTTGTTCTTCGCGATGGCATTTTCCAGTTGCTCGTTAACTTCCCTGAGTCTGTCATTTAGACCTGCGGTCTTTCCCGAACCGGAATCCGTTTCCAGATGAAGTCTGGAAGCTGCTTCGTCCATTGCGTCTATTGCCTTGTCGGGAAGGAAGCGGTCGTTCACATAGCGGGATGTAAGGTGAGCACAGGCTTCCAGCGCATCGTCGCTTATCCTGATACCGTGATGTTTTTCGTAAGCCGGTCTAAGCCCTTTAAGAATCTCCACCGTCTCTTCCACTGTAGGCTCTTCCACCGTAATGGGCTGGAATCTTCTTTCCAGCGCCGCATCCTTTTCAATGCGCTTTCTGTACTCCTTGATGGTGGTGGCTCCTATCATCTGCAGCTCGCCTCTGGCAAGAGCCGGCTTCAGGATATTTGCCGCATCCATGGCGCCTTCGGAACCGCCTGCACCTATGATGGTGTGCAGCTCGTCCACGAATAATATGATCGAGGGATCATTGCTGACCTCGTTGATAACCTTTTTGATCCTCTCCTCGAACTCGCCTCTGTACTTGGTTCCCGCAACCATGGCCGAAAGATCCAAAGACAATATCTTCTTTCCCTTCATCATGGCCGGAACACTGTCATCCGCAATCCTTGCCGCCAGCCCTTCAAGCACCGAGGTCTTTCCCACTCCGGGTTCTCCGATGAGGCAGGGGTTGTTCTTGGTCCTTCTGCAAAGAACCTGGATCAGTCTTTCTATCTCCTTTTCTCTGCCTATGCAAGGATCCAGATCACCCTTTCTTGCCATCTGAGTGATGTCCTTGGCATAGTTTGCGGTAAAGGATTCTTCATTACCCCTTTTACGCTTTGTTTTCGCAAGTGCGTATTCCATGCTGGCTGTGGCGGCATCCACTCCCATGAGCATGGCAGCATCTGCATATAACTTTCTCAAGTCCACTTCCAGCGTGTTTAAAAGTCTGTTGGCAACGCAGTCGTCATCCTTGACTATCGCCATCAGGATGTGCTCCGTTCCCACTATCTTCTCGTCATAGTACTCGGCTTCTTCTTCCGCCGATTTAAGCACACGTCTTGCGGCGGGAGTAAAACTGTCATTCCCGTCCACAAAACGCTCCGCTTCAAATTTTACAAAAGTGCTGTTGGCCTTGTGCAACTCCATGCTGATCACACCGTTCTGCAGCAGGATCTTCTGAGCCGTACACTCTGTTTCAGCCAACGCCATCAGGAGATGCTCGGAACCCACATATCCCTGTCCGATATTCTCCGCGATGGCATATGCTTCCGCAATGGCCTTTTTTGCCTGTTTTGAAAATTTATCGTCGTAATTTTCAAAGGCTTCGTCGTAGATCTTTCCCATTTGACCTTTGGTCTATCCTTTCTATTTCTTGGAGGCATGGATCCTGTAGGTCCTTACGCTTCCGTTCTCGGCCGTTACCCTGATCTCAAATACATCACTGTTGGAGTTTACAACTACCGTTCCTGTTCCGGAAATCGTTGCCTTTTCGCTTGCAGCGATGGCATAGATCTGAATAACGTTGTTGTTTTCCGAGGTGGTAACATAGTAATCGCTGTCGTTCACAGGATCGAACTCCGGTGACATTGTGAGGCTCCGTCCGCTGAGATCGTAGATCTCAAGAGCTGACAGCACGTTGTTGGGACTGCCTGTACCGGTAGGTTTTTCAGCATTTGTTTCGGGCATATCCACATAAACGGGTATCTTAAAGATGACTAACGCATCCGAGGAATCATATGCCTGTGACAGTCTCTTACTCTCACTTACAGGCGCCTCAACGTTTGCCATGTATTGATGACCGAAGGTGTTTATATTTGTAACATTAAACTTCTGCAGATAAATGGTGTCCTGACCGCGGGCAATGTACTGCTGTCCGATGATATATGCACCGCCCACTATAGCCCTATATGGATTGTTCCAGGGGATAAGGGATGCATCGTTGTAATCATCGCTGTTTGCAAGACCGTTCTTGGCATATTTCAGACCGTTGATGATCGCGCCGCCTGCGGTGGTGGAATGGTAGGCACCGATATTATAGAAGTTATAATAACCGGTGTAGCCGGAAACCGTTCCGGATGCGCTGTTGGAGACGCTGTTGGAGCCTGTCACCACTTCCTGTCTTACCCTTGTAACCAGATGATAAGGGCTGACACCGGAGTACTCCGCTGCCTCAATAAATGCCTGTGCATAGGAGATGGTCCTTGTTTTTCCGCTGTCGTCGGTAAAGGTAAAGCTCGTATTGTAGAAAGGCGTACCATTAAGCAGCTTTTCCACATCTTCAAGTGTCTGATACTTGGGCTTGTAGCTCAGATTCTCAAACATGAATATCGAAGTCTCATCCAGCCAGTTTCTGGGATCCAGGTAGTAGGCATTTGCCTCTTCCGAAGCCGTTACCCAGTTGGGGCTGTCGTATACTTTATAAGTGTCTGTTGTCCAGTCATATGCACCATCGGCAGTTGAAAGCATTGCCGAGTTCTGGGTACTGTGTATCAGATTGACGCCTGCCCTGCTCTCTCTTTCGATCACTGTATCCCAATCGATGTAAGTCAGATCCGGATCGAAGATCCAATTGGGATGACCCTCGTGAAGTTCCATGAGCGCATCCATGTAGCTGTAAGGGAAGCCCTTATAGAGCAGATACTCATAGTAGTCTCCGTCTGTCATACCGGACAGATCGGGAATGGGAGTGGGCGTCACCTTGGTCTTAAGTTCATCCTCATTCATTGTGCGGATCTTGTTTTCTTCAACGAAGCCGTAGTAAACTTCATCGTTATAAACAAATCTTACCTGTCTGAAGATAACTCCTCCACTTGTATACTTATCAAACAAAGCCAGACTTATATTGTCCGAGATCGTGATGCTTCCGCCGAATGCACTGTTGACAGTGATACTTCCGGGTCTGGGTATCTCATATACCGAAGAGTTTAATCCGGATTTCAGAAGACCGTATCCCTTAAGTTCTGTATTCTCATAGTTATGAGGATATCCGTCATCCGTCTGTCTGAGCATGGGGGTGGGGAATCCTGAAGGAATGGGTGTCGTGGAGGGTCTGGGTGTAGGTATGGGCGTGGTCGAATACTTGGGTGTAGGTGTGGGTGTGGAAGTAGGTTCCGCAGTACTTACATTTCCTCCCGTAAGCTCTACCTCGGTACGGATCACATATCCTTCCGTTCCGTCGGAAAGCCTTACCTTAAACCATCTTTCACCGCCTGTTTCCGTTTCTCCGGTAAGGTTGATCTTCTCTCCCTTATAGAAGTAGACCTTGGTTCCGTCCTTCTTTACCGCAACGGCCGCAGAACCGTTGGCGGTTTCTCTTAAAGCTGTATTATCTTTATTAACGGTAGCATATACGCCCTTTTCAAAATCAAGACTGATATAATCCGCAGATGAATAACCGGTATATACCTTACCCTTTTGCTTAACCGCCAGTTTGTACCAATAGCCGGATTTTGTGGATACTCTTTCCAGAACGATGACATTGGTATCCTGTTTAAGCTTAACAAGGGACTTGCCGCTTGTGGAAGCGCTGTCACGAACGTTCAGCACATCCGCATTTACGGTAGCTCCGTAATAGAGAGTTCCTTTTTCATTGGTAGGTATTTCATAGTATCCTATAAGATCCGCATTGGGATCGTTCACATCGGGTGTGGGTGTGGGAAGGGGTGCATTTACCCAAAGATATTCGCTTACCACATATCCTGTACCCTTAACGTTGTTTTTAGTATAAGAGATCTTGTACCACCAGGTTCCGTTCTTATCCTTTTCGGAGCTTAAGGCGGTTACTTTTTCATTTTGAGCCAGAATGGTAAGTCTTTTGGCCGAGATGCTTGCCGACTCACGAACGTTCAAGGCATCTGCCAGGACCTTACCTTCCAGAGGGAAGCCATAAGTTCTGAGGGTAGCCACGCTGTCCTCGGGAACGGGAGTGGGTGTTCCGGAGGTTTTTATCTGAACTGCGATATAGGAAGCACTGGTAGTACCCGTTTTGGTCTTTCCGTCCTTGGTGTAGCTTATGGTGTACCAATAAGCACCCACACTGGATTTTTTGACTCCGGTAACTGTTACCTGATCCCCTTCTTTAAGGGTATCTGTGATATTATAATTAGTTCCTGCGCCTTCACGGATGTTAAGGGTGGTGGCAACTACCCAGCCGTTATAAGGAAAGCCCTTGGTGAACACTGCAAGAGTGGTTCCTTTGGGGATATCCACGGAGCCGGTTCCCGTAGCGGGTGTGGGAGTAGTTGCAGGTTTACCCGTGGGGATGGCGCCGCTTGCCTGTACAAAATCCTTGGCCACATATCCTGTTACAGCCTTATTCTTAAAGCTGGCTGTTATGTAGTACCAACCGTTTTCTTCCCAGGACACGGCAACATAGGTTCCCTGTTCAAGTCTCACCTGTTCTCCGTCCAGTTTTAGGATTTCATAATTGGTTCCGGGCCCTTCACGTACAAACAATGCCGTTGCCGTTACAGTACCCGTTACTGCTGCCTCTGCCTTTACACTTTTAAAGAGGAACAATGTCATAAGACATATGACAGGCACTGTCATAATCAGTGTTTTCAATATTTTCATTAGGCCGTCGTATTTCTTTCCCATATGAGTAACCTTCCGCTATCCTTTTGATCCGTTTATAAGTCGGGACTTGTCTTCCCGTAAGTTTTCCTGTGTACGCAAGTTCTTGTGCTTACACAGAGTTAAGTATACTACATCGTCGGAAATATTGCCATATGTTTACCAAAAAAGTTAGCGGTTAACGAAAAATTAAGAACCTTTCGTTAACCGCTGATTTAAAACATCTTCTATCTGTCTGTTCTACCTATGTCATGACGCATGTACTTATTTTCGAATTCCACCAGTTCAGTGGCTTTGTAAGCATTTTGGCGCGCTTCTTCCGGGGTCTTTCCGAGAGCTGTGATACCCAGCACTCTTCCTCCGTTGGTAACTGTTTTACCGTCAACCTTTTTGGTACCCGCATGGAAGCACCAGAAGCCGTCCTTACCCTTAAAGTTCTCCAGGCCCTTTATTTCCTTGCCTTTTTCATACTTTTCAGGATATCCGTTTGATGCCAGGATCACGCATACAGCCGCATCATCCTTAAACTTAAGATCCACCTTGTCAAGTTCACCGTCTATGCAGGCTTCGAACACATCGATGATATCATTCTCCATTCTGGGAAGCACAACCTGTGTTTCCGGATCTCCGAAGCGGGCATTGAATTCCAGCACCTTGGGGCCGTCCTTGGTAAGCATGAGGCCAAAGAATATGCATCCCTTAAACTCTCTGCCTTCTGCCGCCATTGCATCAACAGTCTTCTGATACACTTCCTTTTTGCAGATCTCATCTATCTCAGCCGTATAGAAAGGATTGGGGGATACATTTCCCATTCCGCCGGTGTTCAGTCCTTCGTCGTTGTCCTTTGCGCGCTTATAGTCTCTTGCGCTGGCCATGAGCTTAACTGTCTTTCCGTCCACAAAGGAAAGCACGGAAGCTTCCTTACCGATCAGGAATTCCTCTGCAACGATCTTATCTCCTGCATTACCGAAGGCTTTATCGGTCATAAGTTCCTTTACGCCCGCAATAGCTTCTTCCTTAGTGTTGCAGATCAGAACGCCCTTTCCCAGTGCCAGGCCGTCAGCCTTAAGGACCAGAGGATATTTTGCGGTCTCCAGATACTTAAGTGCATCCTCCGGCTTGTCAAAGGTTTCGTAGTCGGCAGTAGGTATGCCATATTTTTTCATAAGACCTTTTGAAAATACTTTGGAACCTTCAAGGATTGCCGCATTTTTACGGGGTCCGAAGACTCTTAAGCCTCTCTCTTCAAAAATATCCACAATCCCTGCTACCAGCGGATCATCCATTCCAACCACCGTCAGGTCTATCTTTTTCTCCTCGGCAAAATCAGCCAGGGCCGTAAGATCTGTGGCCTTTATGTCCACGCACTCGGCAAGCTCTGAAATTCCGGCGTTTCCGGGAGCGCAATAAATCTTATCTGCTTTTTTACTTTGAGCGATCTTCCAGACCAGGGCATGCTCACGTCCGCCCGAGCCCACAACCAGGATCTTCATGTTTTTTCCTTCCTTTTAGGTTTTAGTGGTTTACTGATTTTTCTCTGCCAGTTCCTTAATGGCTTCGGGAAGAATATTCCACTCAGCCTCTTCCATTACTCTTCTCTGCAGGGTTTCCGGCGTATCTCCCGGCTTTACTTCCACAGCCTTTTGCTTGATGATGGGGCCTGTGTCTGTGCCTTCGTCCACGAAATGCACCGTAGCTCCCGTCACCTTGCATCCTCTTGCCAGCACCGCTTCATGGACCTTGAGGCCGTAAAAACCGTCGCCGCAGAAGGAAGGGATCAGTGAGGGATGGATGTTTATTATCTTATTGGCATATCTTTTGATAACGATCTCAGGAACGATAACAAGATATCCTGCCAGCACCACCAGATCCGGCGCATATTTGTCCAGGGTCTTAAGAAGGGCTTCGTCAAAGGCTTCCTTGGTCTCAAAATCCTTCCTTACCACCGCTTCTCCCTGAATGCCGTGCTGCTTAGCTCTTTCGAGAGCATATGCCTTCCTTGAAGAAGAGATCACCGCCTCTATCTTCGTGTTGGGGATATATCCGTTTTCCACTTTATCGATTATTGCCTGGAGGTTTGTGCCGCCTCTGGAAACAAGTACGACTACTTTAAACATATGTCCTTTTCTCCGTCATCTATGAAACCGAGAACATAAGCCTCCTCGCCTGCTGCCTTGATGGCATTCACAGTCTTTGTCACATCATTCTTATCCACTGCGAGGCACATTCCGATTCCCATATTATAGGTGTTGTACATCATCTTCTCTTCGATGTTTCCTGTCTTTGCAAGAAGCTTGAAGATGGGAGGGATCTCATAGGAATTCTTATCGATCACGGCTCTGGTTCCCGCCTTCAGCATTCTGGGAATGTTCTCGTAGAAGCCGCCGCCTGTGATGTGGCTGCAGGCCTTTACCGTAACACCTGCGTTCTTGATGCTCTTTAATGCCTTTACATAGATCTTGGTGGGGCGGAGAAGTGCTGTTCCCAGGGTCTCGCCCAGTTCATCGGAGTAACGGTCCAGAGCTGTTCTGTCCATAGGGAAAACCTTACGAACCAGTGAATAGCCGTTGGAATGTATGCCTGAGGAAGCGATTCCCACAAGCACATCGCCTTTTTTAAGGTTCTCACCGGTGATCATCTCATCTTTATCTACAATGCCTACTGCAAAGCCTGCCAGGTCATATTCATCCTCGGGGTAAAAGCCGGGCATTTCTGCTGTCTCGCCGCCGATAAGAGCCGCTCCCGCCATCTCGCAGCCTGTTGCCACGCCGCCTACGATGTCAGCGATCTTCTCGGGAATGTTCTTTCCGCACGCTATATAATCAAGGAAGAAGAGGGGTTCGCCACCCGCACATGCCACGTCGTTCACACACATAGCCACGCAGTCGATGCCGATGGTGTCATGCTTGTCCATAAGGAAAGCAAGCTTCAGCTTTGTACCCACGCCGTCTGTACCCGACAGCAAAGTGGGGTTTTTCATATTCATAAAGGAATTCATCGCAAAGGCACCGGAAAAACCGCCCAGTCCTCCCAGAACCTCAGGTCTCATGGTCTTGGCCACATGTTTTTTCATGAGCTCCACGGCCTTGTAGCCTGCTTCAATATCAACGCCAGCATTTTTATAATCCATGTTTATCTTCCTTTCATTGTCCTTTGGATATTTTTGGAACGACCATAGTTTACCATAAAACCATGATTTTTTATATTTAATATTTCTTATTGTTTATATAAGGGTAATTTTTGAGGAGTTTTTGACACCCGGGGACGGGGTTAGAGGTTCACTTTTTGAGCCTTTGGGGACGGGGTTAGAGGTTCATTTT
>JAFSWD010000067.1 GCA_017444675.1 Lachnospiraceae bacterium | reverse complement strand
TCGGCCTTACGGGCTGCTTCTTCGGCTGCCTTGCGCTCTGCTTCTTCTCTGGCCTTTCTCTCTTCCTCGGCCTTACGGGCTGCTTCTTCGGCTGCCTTGCGCTCTGCTTCTTCCCTTGCCTTTCTTTCTTCCTCGGCCTTACGGGCTGCTTCTTCGGCTGCTTTGCGCTCTGCTTCTTCTCTTGCTTTTCTTTCTTCTTCGGCCTTACGGGCTGCCTCTTCGGCTGCCTTGCGCTCTGCCTCTTCTCTGGCCTTTCTCTCTTCTTCGGCCTTGCGGGCTGCCTCTTCGGCTGCTATTCTCTCGGCTTCTTTACGTTCTTTTTCTTTTCTTTCAGCCTCGGCAGCTTCATTTCCGGCCCAGGTAATGGTATCCAGCCACTCCTTTACAACCTTATCCATACTGCCTGTC
Source organism: Lachnospiraceae bacterium (assembly GCA_017444675.1). Lineage (GTDB taxonomy): Bacteria > Bacillota > Clostridia > Lachnospirales > Lachnospiraceae > RGIG3528. The sequence continues at coordinate 4,684 of JAFSWD010000067.1, read as the reverse complement.
GAATACTTATTGTTAAAAATTACACGAAACTTTAATACACGTCCGTTTAACTCTATGAATACATAGTAATTGCAACACATGGACGATAAAACACGTCTAATAAAACCGCCTGTAATTTTTCCAAAAGAATATTCAAGAAGAGCTAACTTAGACTTGTTAACTCCACCCTTTAACATATCATCGTAAACGCCCTGAAGGATTTCAGCTCCGCTCTTGCCGTTTGCAGTATCGTTTCCGACATGCAGAAGCTCTATCGACTTCTCCTCATCGACATCATTCAGAACGAATTCGTTTTTCTCATTCTCGCTGGGAATCCATGCCAGGAAATCACGCTGCTGTCCGTTCTGGCTTACAGACTGCAGATTGATCTTAAAACCGTCAGGTATAGCAATCCTGTAGCCGGTTCCGAAAACGATCTTGTTTTCTTTGAAAGTGAATTCCGCCACGTCATTCTCATCCATCATTTCACCGAGTGAATCCTGGAAGGAATTCAAAGCACGCAAAAGGTCGCCCAGCGACTTTCCGGAGTCTTTGGTGTTGTTCCCGGTGGCCTGATTTTCCGATCTGTCCATACATAACCTCCATGCTGTTTTTTCAGCTTTAAAAGCACGAAATATGACAAAAAACAATACCCCACATTATTTTTTATCATTCTATACTATTATACACTTATTTGTTTCTAAAATCAACCAAAATCAATAAAAATCAACCTTTTTCCGATAATTTCTTTCTTCCTTCAAGGAAATACCACGCAAAACCGCTTACAACAGGTACAGCAAACAGTAAAAACCCGTTTTCCTGGATGCTTGCAGGCAGCAGCATCAACAGATAATTCAGGCCGTTGAACATGGCATGAAATATGATCGAAGGTATTATCGAACCGTATTTATAAGCAATATATGCCATAAACAGTCCCATAATGCCGGCATATATACCCTGTACGAGATTTAAATGGAACACACCGAAATATACAGCCGAAAGTACGATTGCGGCAACCGGGGCCATTTTTCTCTTCAGTCTGGTAAGTATGATGCCGCGCATGATGCACTCTTCGTTTATGGGTGCAAGCACTACCGTCATAAGGATCACAACGGTATTTATATCATTTATACCGGCATCCTCCATCAGCTCGTTATAATCTTCAACCACCTTAGGACTTACCGCAGAAATAAGACCCACTACAAGTATGGTGATAAAATAAAGTGCGATCGCGGCAAAAAACAAGCCTGCAATGATATCCGGCCTGATAATCCTCCTACATGACTGCTTTAATTCATTCATACCATACCCCTTACAATAAGCCATTCTGTACCAGATCACCGCTACTATCAACGAGACCAGCGTAGTAACAAAAGACAGCGTCATCGTATCTATGGAACTCATAATGGCCGAAATCATCTCATCGGCGGAAAGTCCGTCGTAAAAACCGGGTCCTTTGCTCATAGCCACGATCACCACAAAAGGTATTGCCACTACGACCTGGATAGCTAAAAACAGCAGCATTATCAAAAAACAGATAAGTATTTCCACTACAGGATTTTTATTTTCTCTGTATTCCTGAGGCACATAGCGTTCCTCTTCGGGTTGAATTTTTGTATTGTTTTCCATTTTATTCATGATCGGATTACCAAAACCTTATTCATCTTCTTCGGAAAGTTTTGCAGCATCCGGTACGCTGAATAACGCTTCCACGAATGACTGCGGATCGAATTTCTGAAGATCGTCAATATGCTCGCCTACACCGATATACTTAACCGGGATGCCCAATTCCTTCTGTATCGCTACAGCTATACCGCCCTTGGCTGTTCCGTCAAGTTTGGTTATGATTATACCGGTTATATCGGCAACCTCACTGAACTGCTTAGCCTGAGCTAAGGCATTCTGTCCGGTGGTCCCGTCTAAAACTACCAGCGTCTCCCTGTAGCAGTCAGGGTATTCACGGTCAACTATCCTGTTTATCTTCTTAAGCTCATCCATGAGGTTCTTTTTATTATGCAGTCTTCCGGCAGTGTCGCACAGAAGGACATCCGTCTTCCTCGACTTTGCTGCGGATACGGCATCAAACACTACTGCTGCCGGATCCGAGCCCTCTGATTGTGCTATGATATCGACTCCTGCCCTGTTTGTCCACTCGGTAAGCTGTTCGATCGCAGCCGCACGGAAAGTATCTGCTGCAGCAACCAAAACTTTTTTGCCCATACCTTTAAGCTGGCCTGCCAGTTTGCCTATGGATGTGGTTTTGCCTACGCCATTAACACCTATGACCATGACAACCGATTTTCTGTTCTCAAATTCATAAGCATCTTCAGGCACAGACATCTGCTCTATGATACTGTCCATAAGCAGCTGCCTGCATGCTTCCGGCTCTTTTATCTTATTTTCCTTTACTTTTTCCTTAAGGTTTTCAACTATGGCTTCCGTAGCATTTATACCGATATCGGCCATAATAAGAGTTTCTTCCAGCTCTTCGTAAAAATCGTCATCAATGGATGAAAAAGCGCTGAATATACTGTTAAGTCCGTTAGCTATACTTTTTCTGGTCTTGGACAGTCCCGAAACCAGACGTCTGAAAAATCCTTTTTTCTTCTCTTTCTCTTCTTCCATAGTAAACCCCTCCTTAATACTTTTTTCTCACACCTCATCAGTCAGCTGATGCTGACAGTTTATTTGTCCAGGTCATCCTCGATCAGATTGACGGATACAAGAGTGGATACACCCTTTTCCTGCATGGTGATACCGTACAGGATATCTGCCGATGCCATGGTACCTCGTCTGTGTGTGATAACGATGAACTGTGAATTTTTAGTCAGTTTATGCAGATAACTTGCATATCGCTTAACATTTGAATCATCAAGCGCCGCTTCGATCTCATCAAGCAGGCAGAACGGCGACGGCTTTAAGTTCTGGATGGCAAACAGAAGACTGATAGCCGTAAGTGCCTTCTCTCCACCGGACAGCTGCATCATGTTCTGCAGCTTCTTTCCGGGCGGCTGGGCTATGATCCTTATGCCTGCCGTTAAGATATCCTCATCCTCAATAAGCTCAAGTTCGCCTTTTCCGCCGCCGAAAAGTTCTCTGAATACATTGTTGAATTCGGTCCTTATCAGCTCAAACTGCTCTGCGAACTGTTTTCTCATGGCTTCATCAAGTTCTCCGATCATCGCGGTGATCTTCTCCATGGATTCGGTAAGATCGTTCCTCTGGCCGCTTAGCAGCTCATAACGCTCGGATACATTCTTATAATCTTCAATAGCATTAACATTGACATTTCCGAGTTTTTTGATATCCTGACGGCACTCGTTGATGTTCTTTCTTGCAGAAGAAGCCTTAAATTCAGGATCAAAATAACTTTCGGCCGTAGTAAGTGTAAGCTGATACTCTTCCCACATATAAGTGGTAGCGGCATCCATGATCTCTCCTGTCTTTTCCCTCATGCCCTGGAGTCTTAACACTTCTTTGTCAAGATCGTTGATACGTTTGGTAAGTTCCGACCACGAATTGAAGAACTCCTTGTGATCACGGTTTATCTTTTCCTTTTTAGCGGTCAGATCGTCTATAGCTTCCTTAAGTTTCCCGCTTTCGTCTTTTGCATTTTCTATCTCTTCGGAGCACAGCTCTATCTGCTTATTCTTTTCTTCGTATTCCTTACGGTTCTCATCTTCGCCGTTCCTGATCCTTTCGCTGTCACTCTTTAAGCGTTCTATATCCGAATCAATACGTGCAATATTCTCACCGGCATAACCTAAAGCCTGTTCGATGTTGGAATACTCTACGTTAATATCCGATACAGCATTCACTGCTGCTTCTTCCTTACCCTTTGTCTCCAAAACGGCACTTCCGGCTTCTTCTATCAGCTTTCTTAATTCGCCGGTCTTTTTTTCGTTCTCGTTTAAGGACTGCTTTTGAATCTCAAGCTCATTTTTAAGGTCTTTAGTCTTAAGCTCGAGTTCGGACGATTCCCTCTTATAATCGGCAATCTTTGTCCTTACCTCTTCTAAACGGTCCGACTCTCTTTTAAGTTCAAGCTTGGCGGTATTCTGACCTACATAAAGATCTCTCAAACAGCCTCTTATGCCCTCTATATCCTCACGGATACGTCTTTTTTCGTCCGCTACCGAGCTCTGTTCGGTACGCATCCTGTCAAGTTCCGCTTTCCTGTTTGAAACGGATTTTTCAAGTTCTTCAAGCTCACGTTTTCTCGCAAGCAGATTGCCCTTGTTTTTAAACGCACCGCCGGCAATGGAACCGCCGGGAGATAAGAGCTCTCCCTCTAATGTTACGAGCCTTACGTTATAATCGTACTTTTTGGCTATCAAAAGAGCATTGTCGACAGTATCGACTACTACGAAGCTTTTTAACAGATGTCTTACTATACCGTCATATTTTTTATCCGCTTTTGCTAAGGATGCCGCATCACCTATAACACCCTTTTCCTTAAATACCTCGTCATCAACCTTTCCCCTGTTGCCGTCACCTATGGATGTGATGGGAAGAAAAGTCGCACGGCCGGCCTTTTCTTTTTCACATGGTGCTTTTTTTGCGTCCTTTTCGCTGTAGTCAATAGCGGTCACAAACACAACCGGCATACCGTCATACATAGCGGCGGCGTCTTTCATACTCAGATTATTAATCTGATAATATTTTTCAATTTCTTTCATCTTTTTACCTCCGATTTATACCTATA
>JAFSWD010000066.1 GCA_017444675.1 Lachnospiraceae bacterium | reverse complement strand
GCAAAATACAAGAACCCCAGAAACCTTTGCAGCGGAAGCGTGAGACAGCTGAACAATGCCATAACCGCCCAAAGGAATGTTAATCTGTATGTTTTCGGACTGATCTCTACCGATCCGGACATGGGCTTTAAGACAATACACGAAGGTTTTGAATGGCTTAAATCCATGGGATTTACCTGTGTGGAAGAAAGACTTGTAAATAAAGACGACTTCGATCAAGTCTTTGGATACTTTAAAGAACAGGTTTCAAAGAATGATTTCCCTTCCGACGGCCTGGTATTATGCTATGACGATCTGGAGTATTCCGCATCGCTGGGAAGAACAGCCAAGTTTCCCAGAGATTCCATAGCCTTTAAATGGCAGGATGAGACTGCGGAAACAACCCTTCTTGATATTGAATGGAGTGCTTCAAGGACGGGACTTATTAATCCCGTGGCCATATTTGAGTCCGTGGATCTGGAAGGTACCAATGTATCCAGAGCCGGCATACACAACGTCTCCATAATGGAAGGCCTGAAGCTGGGTATAGGAGACAGGATAGAAGTTTTTAAAGCAAATATGATAATACCCCAGATAGCGAGAAATCTTACCCAAAGCGGTACGGCAAAGCCCCCGAGAACATGTCCCGTGTGCGGTATGGACACGGAAGTGGTGGAGGAGGAAGGGGTAAAGGTACTCATGTGCAATAATCCGGAGTGTGCCGCAAAGAAGATCAAAGGTTTCTCTCTTTTTGTAAGCCGTGATGCCATGAACATAGAAGGCATATCCGAAAGTACCATCGAAAAGTGGATCAATGAGGGCATATTAAAGACTACTCCCGACTTCTTCAGGATAGACCGTTTTAAAGACACGATCGTAAATCTGGAGGGCTTCGGGGAAAAGTCCTATGAAAATTCCCTTAAGGCCATAGAAAAAGCAAGAAAGACCACAGCCGTGAGAGTACTCTACGGAATGGGAGTTCCCAATATAGGCATAGCTACTGCCAAGCTGATCTGCAAGCATTTTAACAATGATATGGAAAAAATCAGAAATGCTTCCTACGAGGAACTGGTGGATGTGAACGGCATCGGAGAAGTGATAGCCGAGGAATATGTAAAGTTTTTTAAGACTGAAAAGGTAAATGCCGTACTTGACGATCTGTTAAGCGAAGTGGAGCTGGAAAAGCCTGCGGAAAACACCGCCGAACTTAAATTTGACGGTATGACCTTTGTAATAACCGGCAGCGTGGAAAAGTTTAAAAACAGAAATGAATTAAAAGCATATATTGAAGAAAGGGGAGGAAAGGTGGCAGGTTCCGTAAGTTCCAAGACCACTTATCTGATAAACAATGATATTACTTCCGATTCTTCCAAGAATAAAGAAGCAAGAAAATTAAACATCAAGATCATCAATGAGGATGAGTTTTTGGGATTGTAAGTCCGCTTTTCACGTTGATGGTCCTCTTGGCTTGCAGACAGGAGACTTTGAATGCCAATTAAAGTTCAGAACGACCTTCCGGCAAAGAAGGTATTGGAAAAAGAAAACATTTTCGTCATGGACGAAAAAAGAGCAGTTACCCAGGATATAAGACCTCTTAAGATCGCGATCTTAAACCTTATGCCATTAAAGGAAGACACGGAAGTGCAGCTGATGAGAAGCCTTTCCAACACACCCTTACAGCTGGATCTGACTTTCCTTACCACAGCGTCCTATGTAGGACATAATACTGCTACCAGTCATCTGGATACCTTCTATATGACCTATGAAGACGTGAAAAACGTGAAGTTCGACGGAATGATAATAACCGGTGCACCGGTGGAACTCATGCCCTTCGAGGAAGTGGCCTACTGGGAGGAACTTAAAAAGATCATGGCCTGGTCGGAAAAAAATGTAACCTCAACTCTTCATATCTGCTGGGGAGCACAGGCAGGACTCTATTATCATTACGGTATTCCGAAAAAGGAACTGGGAAAGAAGCTTTCAGGCATATACAGTCACAGGGTGATGAACAGAAAAGAGCCTTTGGTACGTGGGTTTGACGATGTCTTTAATATCCCCCATTCCAGATACACGGAATCGGATAACGAAATGATCAAAAAAGACAAGAGGCTCATGGTCATGGCAGAATCGGATGAAGCGGGTATCTTCCTTTGCATGGACAAACGTAAAAGAAGGATATTTGTAATGGGACATCCGGAGTACGACAGAGTAACTCTCGATAAGGAATACAAGAGGGATCTGGGAAAAGGCATTAACCCCGATATTCCGAAAAATTACTATCCCGATAACAACCCCAAAAAGGAGCCGGTACTTTCCTGGAGAGGTCATGCCAATACCCTGTACACCAACTGGGTCAACTATTATGTATATCAGGTAACACCTTACGAATTGTAAATTGCCGACTGCGGCCGGATCCGGGATCCTGTCCGCAAGGATGATAATATGATCTATCTTGATAACGCAGCCACAACAAAATTAAAGAAAAAAGCCCTTGATGCCATGCTGCCTCTGTTCACGGAAGAGTATGCCAATCCTTCCGCCGTTTATCTTGAAGCCGGAAAAGCAAGATGGAAAATGGAGGAAGCGCGGGAGGTTTTTGCGGAAGGTCTTAATTGTGACAGAGATGAGATCTTCTTTACCTCCGGGGGAACGGAAAGCGATAACTGGGCTCTTTTTGGAGCAGCAGAAGCGTTAAAAGAAAAAGGAAGGCACCTAATAACCCAGAAAACGGAGCATCATGCCGTGCTCAATGCATGTAAAAATCTGGAGAAAAAGGGATTTCAGGTGACTTATCTGGATGTGGACCCGGAAGGGGTCCTTGATCCCAAAGAGCTGGAAAGAGCTCTCAGGCCCGATACCATTCT
>JAFSWD010000065.1 GCA_017444675.1 Lachnospiraceae bacterium | reverse complement strand
GACGACGAAGTACACCTTGGAAGGGAGCCTGGTGAAGTTTGAGAAGACCGGCTCGACGAACACCTGGTATTACTATGACGCCTCGGGCGCTCCCGTCGGAATGGCTGCAGGAGCTTCCAACCTGTACCTCTACCGGAAGAACCTCCAAGGGGACATCACCGGGATCTACAGCGGCCTTAGCGGGGAACTCCTTGTGAGTTACGTGTACGACGCCTGGGGGAAGGTGACGGTCACCGATGAAGCGAACACCACGGAGAGCGCGGAGCTCATCGAACTGAACCCGTACCTGTACCGGGGTTACCGCTACGATCAGGAGACCGGGCTGTACTACCTGAACAGCAGGTATTATGATCCGGAGACCGGGAGGTTCGTGAATGCGGATGGGTATGCAAGCACAGGGGACAGTAGTGTCGCCTGCAACATGTTTGCATACTGTCTGGATAATCCGGTAAATCTCATCGATGCCGAAGGCACCTGGCCGAATCTCTCATCTGTTTTTCTGGGGATTGCCATTGCAGCAGCTGCTGTTGGTGGCGGAGTCGCAGCTGCAGTTGCCGTATCATCAACAACTATGGTTGCCGCACAAGTTACCGTTGCTGCAGCGGGGGTCGCTGCTGTAGCAAGTGACATGGCAATTAAGACGTATGTCGCAGAGGAAGTTGTTAAGGCAGTATCTGTTTCATATTCCAACTCAAAGAAAAAGAAAGAATACGATCCGGATCCTTATGGAAGACCTGGGCAAAAGAAACAAGGAAGAGAGAATAAAAACAAAAATCGAAAGATGAAGAACTTCGAACCAAGGAACAACAGGAGAGATCGAATGCCTGCAAAGCTTAAACACCATACACCAATGGATGACCATCGAAAGTATAACGTACAATGATTTGTCACAGAATATGAGGTCTCGAAAATGAATCAAGACTTATGGGTTTCCGAAGAATGGAAAAAAAACCCGGCGCTTCAGTCGAAAAGACAACCCGGGCTAAAAATGAAATATGACAAAGAGATAAATCAAGAAGTCAAAAGGCTTTTCCAAGGACTTGCCGCTTGGATTCGTGAACGCTTTTATTTTCCGATACAAGTGTCTGTTTATGTAAAAACCGATAAAAGAGTGAAAGCAAGAGACGGAGATGCTTGCGTGAGTGTGTCTTTTTTGCCGGATTCGTTTAATGATGAACCAGATATTAAAATAGCAACAGGAGACTATGAAGAACTGATTGCTCGACAAGGAATCTTACAAGCAAGAGCCGCACTTATCCATCCACTGCTTCATGAACTAACACATTATTTTCAATGGATTAATTCAAAACAATTAACACCGATAGGCGAGAACCGGCAGGCCAATCATTATGCGGATAACTTGTTGGAAGAGTATCTTCAGGACAATGGCCTGCTTGAAAAGTTTACGGAAGCGGAATATGAAGCATTTGTCACGACAAAAAGCAGTAAATTTTTATTTTTATCTGAAGCAAAAGAAGTATTCTGCAAATTAGGGTTTAGGAAAAAAAGACAATACTGGTATCTCTCGTTAGGAGAATGGTTGTTTTGCATATCAGTTCAGAATTCTCGATCACATACAAGAAGTTCCAGATGGAATCCGGATGAATACTATGTAAATTTTGGTATGGCAAAGCAGGAAACTACATATCCCACAGAAAAAAGATGGTTCTGGTGGCATAGGTGCAACACGAAAAGTGGAGAAGTCAATCTTCCATTAACAAGTGTTTTGGATGAGTATACGAGGTATAAGGAAGATTTTTTATCTGATAATAACATGACTTGTTTTCTAAAAAGAAACAAGGCATTTCAAAGCTGCGACAGATGGATAATTCCTTAACGGTGTAACGACGAAGTACACCTTGGAAGGGAGCCTGGTAAAGTTCGAGAAGACCGGCTCGACGAACACCTGGTATTACTATGACGCTTCCGGCTCGCCTGTCGGGATGGCTGCAGGAGCTTCCAACCTGTACCTCTACCGGAAGAACCTCCAGGGGGACATCACCGGGATCTACAGCGGAAGCACCGGAGATCTTCTCGTGAGTTACGACTATGACGCCTGGGGAAAGCCGACGATCACGGACGTTGTGGGAACGACCGAGAGCGGAAACCTGATCGCAAGGAACCCCTACCTGTACCGCGGTTACCGCTACGATCAGGAGACCGGGCTGTACTACCTCCAGAGCCGGTATTACGATCCCGAGACCGGGAGGTGGATCAATTCAGATATGGTAATCGCAGAAGTGAATACTTCTGTAAAAGGCTCAAATCTGTTCGCTTATTGTTTCAACAATCCGGTCAATATGGAAGACCAGACCGGAGCATGGCCTGAATGGCTCAAAGACGCTGTCAAGTGGGTGGCAGATAGCCTTGTAAAACCGGTCGTAAAGACTGTTGAAAAAGTGCTTGCAGAAGTCGATTTGACTTATTCCGAAGGAGTCAATTTAAGTGGGACAACGGGTGTTTGGAGTTTTAATGCCCAATTTGGTTTATCCATAGATACAAAAGGGAATATTGCCATGCAAGTTTCCTTTGGTGGAGGACTAACAACTGGAAATAAAGGTGGATCTTTTTCAAAGTATCAGAGCATAACAAATGCTCCTAATATCGACGATTTGACAGAAGATTACTATCAGGTAGGGGGCTCTATAGCGAAAACTATCGAGGGTGTGCCATTGTATGGAGGTGGTGACTTTATGATAATGGGTAAAACAGATTCGAAACCTACCTGTTTTGGCTTAACTGTAAATGCCGGACTTGGAACACCTGGTACCGAGGGACATGTTGAATGGGGAAGAACAATCACAGTTCCACATTCCAAGGTTAATGTTTTTAAGGTTGCCCGGCTTGTGTATAAGAAGATCATGGAGTGGTAAGTCATGAAATGTAGACGAATATACTTGTTCCTATTAATCCCATTATTGATGGTCTTCTTCGCAAACATAGCGAAGGCAAAGGCGATGCATACCGGCTTTTCAACGGAAGAAATGTCCGAAGAGGATAAAGCAGCTTTTCTGAAGAGTGTAACCATCACACGGCTCAGGACCCCGCCTCAAAAAAAAGGAATTCTGCAGTTTGATGTTAATGAGCAGGGGATGATTGCGGTTTGCCAAGGTAGTCATGACGAGATTTGCGTGTACTCCGCCCTAGGAGAGTTTTTATATGGATATTCTATCAAAACGACCGGAGCCATATATGTCGAGTGGGATCATGAAAACCTAAACATCTTCTTCATCCGAGGAGAGACCGTGGTCTCCCTTGATCCCGATGGGAATATCATTGACATAAAAGATGTTCCAAGCACGGTCGACAATAGCATTTATTTAAATGCTTTAGAATCCACACACAGGACAATCGGTGATACCAAGTATCGGATCAGGAATGATCAAGGTTTTATCCTGAATGTTTTGACATTTTCATTTTCGCAGATCGTGGTCACGGACCCTGATGGTACAGAACGGATCATCTATGATATCAATACAGAGCAGATTATCAAAAAGATCGTGTTCCTCCCACTGATCAGTATAGCCGTTGCCATCGTTATCGTGGGAATCGTTAGGGAATGTAAAAAAGCTACAGCGTAACAGGTAATCTTGGGCGAGGAGGCCTTATGATGATTCGGGAACCCGCTGAGTTATTATAACGGATTTAACTTAACTGGACAGAAGGGAAGGCAGCTCGCGGGAGCCTCGGACGGGACCGATACCATCAGTTACGGTTATAATCCTGACGGCTACCGTACTTCGAAGACCGTGAACGGTGTAACGACGAAGTACACGCTGGAAGGGAGCTTGGTGAAGTTCGAGAAGACGGGCTCAACGAACATCTGGTATTATTATGACGCATCGGGCTCGCCTTTGGGAATGTGCATCGGCGGGAGCAGCCTGTACCCCTACCTGTACCGCGGCTACCGTTACGACCGTGAGACCGGGCTGTATTATCTTCAGAGCAGGTACTACGATCCCGAGACCGGGAGGTTCGTGAATGCGGATGTGTTTGCAAGCACGGGAGCAAGCGGTATCGCCTGCAACATGTTTGCGTACTGCCTGAACAATCCGGCAAATCTCATTGATGTAGAAGTTACCTGGCCGAGCCTCAATTCCGTAAGAGAACATAACATCCAAGACCGAATACGCATACCAAAATGAAAATTGCAGAAATCTGACTTATATGAT
>JAFSWD010000005.1 GCA_017444675.1 Lachnospiraceae bacterium | reverse complement strand
TTACGAACGATTGCACGACCCATGGCAACACGCTGTCTCTGACCACCGGAAAGAGCCTTGGGCTTACGATCGAGAAGGTGCTCAATGTCAAGGATCTTAGCAGCTTCATGAACGAGTCTGTCGATCTCATCCTTAGGAGTCTTACGAAGCTTAAGTCCGAATGCCATGTTATCATAAACAGACATATGAGGATAAAGAGCGTAGTTCTGGAATACCATGGCGATGTCTCTGTCCTTGGGCTCAACATCGTTCATGAGCTTGTCACCGATCCAGAGTTCACCTTCGGTGATCTCTTCAAGACCTGCGATCATACGAAGGGTTGTGGATTTACCGCAACCTGAAGGTCCTACGAAAATGATGAATTCCTTATCGGCAATATCAAGGTTGAAATCTTTAACGGCTACGAAACCGTTAGGATAAGTTTTGTTAATGTTCTTTAATGATAAACTTGCCATTGTTGTCCTCCCTTTTAATAATCGAGAATTAAAGTTAAACCGAGATAGCGATATAATACACTATTTTTTTTGAGAGCGCCATATTCATATTAGCCAAATCTTATACTCTTTTTTTGTATAGGTTGCATAATAAAAAAGCATTTTTTGGTAAATCTGTATAAAAAATACCTTCTCAAATATACTCAAAAACATTTTCAATTGTCATTTTTTACCTCAGCAAAACCTTCGCCCATTACTTCTCTTGCATCGGCAACAACCATAAATGCCCTCTTGTCGAGTCTGGTAACTATATCCGTAAGCTCCACCACCTGCTTTTTTCCGACTACGCAAAAAAGCATCTTTTTATCCTCTCCTGAATACATTCCTTTAACCTTTATACCCGTAACGCCTCTGTCAATGGCTATAAGTATCTCCGCCGATATATCTTCCGCCTTATCGGAAATGATATAGACCATCTTTGCAAATTTCAGACCATCCAGTATTCCGTCCGAGATCTTGGCCACCAGGTAAACCACTATAATGGAATAGATCACGTTTTCCAGGCCGAAGATAAATATGCCCAGAAAGACAATTATTCCGTCCGTGACGGAAAGGATCCTGGGGATGGACAAATGACGCCACTTGTCATGCAGCAGGGCCGAAAACAGATCGGATCCTCCCGTGGTAGCCATAGTGGAGAACACAAGCCCTATGCCTATGCCCGAAAGAACTCCTCCGAACACCACTGCAAGAAGTTTCTCCTCTATCACCGAGGTAATGGGGATAAGATACAGCCATAATGTCAGCATAAGGGTGGAAAACCCTGTCTTTATCATGTATCTGAAGCCCTTGTTCTTAATGGCCACGATAAAAAGAGGAACGTTAAAGAAAATATTGCTGAGCCAGACCGGGACTCCTCCCGTGATCAGTCCCGCCGTGGCATATTTTATCACGATGGCCAGACCTGTCACTCCTCCGGTGTCCAGTCCTATGGGGTCAAAAACAAGGTTAATGGCAAGCGCCATAAGAAAGGTACCTGCAATTATGATAAGAAGATCTTTAAAATTAATTCTTTCAACAATTGATTTTACCATATCAGATCATTCCTCCGTCCAGACGTATTATCTGACCGGTGAGATAATTATTACCGTTTATCAGGTTAAGGATGAGTTCGGCAACTTCTTCCGCTTTACCGAATCTTCCCGCAGGAATCTCATCGCAAAGCGCTGCCCTTTCTTCCTCGGAAAAGCATCTGTTCATATCCGTATCTATCACACCGCAGGAAACAGCATTAACCTGGATGTCCGAAGGCGCAAGTTCTTTAGCCAATGCTTTGGTCAGTGAATCCATTCCTCCTTTTGTGGCGGAATACAAAACTTCACAGGAGGCACCGGCCTGTCCCCACATGGAGGAGATATTGATGATCTTTCCGCTGTGAACGGTAAGCATCATTTTTGCAGCTTCTCTTGAACACCATACGGCACTGTCCAGATTTACTCCGCAGATCTCTCTCCAGTCTTCATCCGTGCTTTCCGTAAAAAGCCCCACTTTGGAGATGCCCGCATTATTTATAAGAAGATCCAGATGACCGAAGCGTTTACCCAGGTCTTTAAACATATCCTTTACAAATCCGGGATCGGAAACATCACCTGGATAGCATTCGCAGATGCTTCCCATAGCTTCCGCCTCATTTTTAAGTGCCTGAAGCTTATCAACGTTATTTTTGCAGTTTACCGCCACTGCCCATCCATTTTGGGCAAGTTTGAGAGCAATAGCTTTTCCGATACCCCGGGATGCCCCGGTCACAAGAGCCGTCTTCATATCATAACCTCTTTTCATTTCTTTAGATCGATCGATGCCGTGGGTCTGAACCTGTCAAACGCACATATAAAATTATCATACATCAATCCGGAAAAAATGACAATAAGCCCGTAATACCGCATCACCTTGCTAAACAGCTGACACGTCAAACCGTTACAAACATTGGAATAACCATTGAATTATACCGGCAAAAGATTTATAATATGCTTACAAGACGTGAATAGTCATTCACGTCGTATAAATTACTTTATGAGGAGGTAATTATATAATGAACAGCTATGTAGAGAGAGTGATCTCGGAAACCAAGAGAAGGTACTCCTCACAACCCGAATTTCTACAAACCGTGGAGGAGGTTCTCACCAGTCTGGAACCCGCCATTGAAAAACACCCGGAGTATGAAGCCAACGCTCTTTTGGAAAGACTGGTGGAGCCTGAAAGAGAGATCAAATTCCGTGTGGTATGGAGTGATGACAAGGGTAAGCCCCATGTCAACAACGGTTACAGAGTTCAGTTCAACAGCGCCATCGGTCCCTACAAGGGTGGTCTCCGCTTCCATCCCAGTGTAAACTTAAGCATCATCAAGTTTTTGGGATTTGAGCAAACCTTTAAGAACAGTCTTACAGGGCTTCCCATGGGCGGAGGTAAAGGCGGATCGGATTTTGATCCCAAAGGCCGTTCCGACGGTGAGATCATGCGTTTCTGTCAGGCCTTTATGACTGAGCTTTACAGGCACATCGGGCCCAAAGTGGATGTTCCCGCAGGAGATCTTGGTGTGGGAGGTACAGAGATAGGCTACATGTTCGGTCAGTACAAACGTATCAGAAACGCCTATGAAAACGGAGTCCTCACGGGAAAAGGACTGTCCTACGGCGGTTCTCTCATTCGTCCCGAAGCAACAGGTTTCGGAGCCGTTTACTTTTTCAATGAAGTCTTAATGCATGAAGGCCAAAACATAAAAGGCATGCGTTTCTCTCTTTCGGGTTTCGGTAATGTGGCATGGGGTGCCGCAAAAAAGATCACCGAGATGGGCGGTAAAGTGGTTTCGATCTCCGGTCCCGACGGTTATGTCGAATTAAACGGAATGACTGACGAAATGATAGATTATATGCTTGAAATGCGGGCCTCGAGAAGAGACTGCTGCAAAGATTTTTCAGACAGGTTCAATGTTCCCTTCGTTGCAGGCAAAAAGCCCTGGGGTAATGTGGATGCTGATGTTTATATGCCCTGCGCATGCCAGAACGAAATAGCACTTGAGGACGCCAAGGCTATCGTAGGAAAAGGTGTTAAGTATGTAAATGAAGTGTCCAATATGCCCACCACCAACGAAGCCATGGCCTATTTAAGAGAACACGGTGTTCTCCTGGCTCCTTCAAAGGCCGTAAATGCAGGCGGTGTTTCCGTTTCCGGCCTTGAAATGACTCAGAACAGCGAACGTCTTTCCTGGACTGCGGAACAAGTGGATGATATGTTAAAGAATATAATGAAAGGTATCCATTCAAGCATCGTAGACGCATGTGACGCCTACGGTGTGGGATACGACCTTGTAGCGGGAGCAAATCTGGCAGGCTTCAAAAAGGTAGCCGAAGCCATGATGGCTCAGGGCTGGGTATAAAAAACAAATATAAAAAAGTGCCCCTGTCTCTCCGATGAGTACAGGGGCACTGTCATTATTTCTTAGTTTATTATGATCTTATAAGCTATTTTCTTTAAGCTTCGATAGCATCAACCTTGGATGCTCTCTTCTCTATCTCTTTCTGCTGAACATCCGAAGGAGCCTGTTCGTAACGAACGAACTCGTGCTCGTAATCTCCCATTCCTCCGGTCATGGATCTGAGATCCGTAGAATAACCGTAAAGTTCAGATGCGGGGATTTCAGCTTCAATAACCTGCTTACCGCCTGCCACGGGGTTCATCCCCATGATACGGCCTCTTCTCTTGTTAAGATCGCCCATGATATCTCCGGTAAACTTATCCGGTACAGTAATCTTGAGACTCTCGATGGGCTCAAGGAGAACAGGTCTTGCTTTCATAAAGCCGTCTCTGAAAGCAAGCATGGATGCTGTCTTAAATGCCATTTCGGAAGAGTCTACGGGATGGTAGGAACCGTCAACCAATGTGGCCTTAATACCTACAACGGGATACGCAGCAAGAGGGCCCTTGATAACACTTTCCTGGATTCCTTTTTCAACAGCAGGGAAGAAGTTCTTGGGAACGGAACCTCCGAATACCTGTTCGTAGAATTCATAAGGCTTGGTGACATCCTCCAAAGGCTCAAAGTCCATGATAACATCGCCGTACTGGCCATGGCCGCCGGACTGCTTCTTGTGCTTGCCCTGGATGTGCTCAACTTTTCTGGTGATAGTCTCTCTGTAAGCAAACTTGGGCTTTGAAAGCTCGATCTCTACCTTATACTTCTCCTTAAGCATAGATGCAGTAATCTCAAGCTGCTGCATTCCGATGCCGTAAAGGAGCATCTGACGGTTTTCTTCGTCATTTACCATCTTAAGGGTAAGGTCTTCGATAGCCAGCTTCTGCAGGCCCTGAGCGATCTTATCCTCTTCACCCTTGGTCTTCGCTCTGTAGCGCATGTACTCCTGAGGCTTGGACATTGTGGTGGGATGATACTCAATAGGACACTCACGGGTCGAAAGAGTGTCACCGGTTCTGGTTGCGGATAACTTTCCGATAGCTCCGATATCTCCGGAATTGAGTTCGGGAACTTCGATAAGTTCTTTACCACGCATCACATAGAGCTTTTGAAGCTTTTCCTCCACATCCTTGGTAACGTTATATACGATATCACCGGATTTCAAAACGCCAGTGCAGACTTTTACAAGGGAGTATTTTCCTACGAAAGGATCCATTATGGTTTTGAAGACCGTGGCACTTACAGGCTTTGAATTATCCTTATCTGCCTGAACCTCTTCGCCTGTCTTCTTATTAACGCCTTTTTTAAATACAGCCGACTTCTCGGGTGACGGGAAGTACTTCTGGAAAGACTGTAAAAGCATATTGCAGCCATAGGTCAAAACACCGGAGCCCATCTGAACCGGAATGATATCGTGCTCGATAACGCTCTTGCGAAGTGCTCCCGAGATCTCTTCCTGGGTGAACTCCTGTCCGTCAAAGTACTTTTCCATAAGCTGCTCATCAGACTCAGCCACAGCTTCGAGTATCATGTTTCGAACCTCATCAAGGTCTCCCTTGACACCTGCGGGGATCTCAGTATCTGAATAGGTTCCGTCGGGATTAAACTTTCTTGCTCCCATCTTAACAACATTCACGAAACCTGTGAATTTATCGTTTTCATAGATAGGAAGATGGAAAGGAGCTATCTTCTTACCGTAAAGATCTTTAAGCTCATTAACTGTCTTAATGTAATCTGCGTTGGGGTCATCCATATTTGTTACGAAGAAAATGCAAGGTATCTTCCTTCTCTCACAGATATCCCATGCCTTTCTTGTTCCGACTTCCACACCTGCTTTACCGTTTATAACGATAACCGCAGCATCTGCAACACTCATAGCTTCCTCAGCCTGTCCGACAAAATCAAAATAACCCGGTGCATCCAACAGGTTTATCTTTAAGCCTTCCCATTCGATCGGAACTACCGATGCTCTGATGGAAAAGCCTCTTTTGATCTCTTCCTTGTCGTAGTCGCTTATTGTATTTCCCTCAGCTACCTTACCCATTCTTCCGATAGCCTTGGTGTGATAAGCAAGAGCTTCTGCCAACGTTGTCTTACCCGAGCCCCCATGTCCTAAGAGTACAACATTTCTGATTTGTTCGGTTTTGTAAACATCCATACGCGTTTTTTCCTTTCAAGTCGTTTTATCTGTTAATTCAAGTCCCAAACTAACGGATACTCAATTATTCTAACATTTTGAAGATAATTACGCAACCAATTTTAATCTCTTTTTTATATTTTCAAACACCGGATCAATTTCATTAAAATAATAATAAATTCCCGAGGGAAGTTAACAGAATTTTTACAATATATCTTTTGACGACCGTGTGCAACAGTGTTAAAATTTACCTGCGTAATGGGCGCTATAACAGTATTTTTTGCATATTTAAAATCTGCGAAAGGGAAGATCCGATAAGTTGTCGGATCATATTGGGGAATATGTATTATATTTTCGTTAACCCGGCATCAAAATCAGGCTCCGGTCAGGCTCTTTGGAACGAGGCTGAAGCTATGTTTAAAGAGCGCGGTATTTCTTACGAGGTGTATCTTACCGAAAAAGACAAGTCTATCCGCGACAGATATGAAGAGATATACAACAAAACCGAAGAACGTCCCGTAAAACTCATCATCCTCGGAGGAGACGGCACTCTGAACCAGGTTGTCCAGGGCATCACCCATCCTGAAGATACGGAACTCAGTCTTATAAGAAACGGTTCGGGAAACGATTTCAGCCGCAATAAAAATCTGCCTGTTGATCTCAACGAGATCATAGACGGTATAATTAACAGAAAACATGAAATGGATATAGATATCGGAGAGTCCGTTTATTCCGAAGGCTGCCTTCCCGACGGTTCTCCCATCCCCGACGGTTCTCACCGTTATCTGGTAAGTTCCGGTCTGGGCTATGACGCAGACATATGCTACTATGCCAACCACAGTCCCCTGCTTAAGAAACTCCTTAAGCATCAGGTTTACACCTTCTTCGGTGTTAAAAACATCTTCACCACAGGCCTTGCCGATATGGAAATAAACATTAACGGGCAGATCTCCATCTACCCTCATGTCTACTTCCTGGCAGCCATGAACCAGCCTTACGAAGGAGGCGGCGTTCCCATGTCCCCCGATGCCTCCGACACCGACGGCATGTTGGATTTCCTGGTTATCTACGGTCTCTCAAGGCTCGGTGCTCTTTTCCTGGTGCCCAAGCTTAAGACCAAAAAGCATCTGGGCAGCAAAGGCGTGGCCCTTCTAAAAGGCCAGAAAGCACGTATCACCTGCTCTCTTCCCAAGATGGTCCACTACGACGGCGAAACCCCGGGACTGTACAAGACCTTTGAAACGTCTATCATAGGAAAAATAAGATTTGTATATTAAAAAATACCGCAGGAGCATTTATTGCTTTCTGCGGTTTATTTTTTATAAAAGGGTAAATCTTAATTCTTTTCCGAAATCATTTTTAAGACGTTCAATCTCTGCCTTTCCGTTTCCGACCTTGATCCTTATGGTATCGTATACCCCTTTTTCGTAATCCAGGCTTTCCCCGTCATCCCAGTGAAGATCGAAAGGCAGGCATATGTCTTCTCTGTCCTCCGGATCTTTCGCATGATATACAAAGATCTCATTTATCTCCTTGGGATCCACATAAGTCTTCCCCTTCATAAGGGGTATCACTGCCCCCGCCTTAACGAAGATACCCGTACTGTCGATCGGCATATCGACTATATAGTCTCTGCCGCCGTCATAGGCTTTACCGGTAAAGTAATCTATCCATCTTCCTTCAGGCAGATATACCACTCTCCGCTTCTCTCCCTGATCCACCACAGGAGCATGCAGGATCCTGTCTCCCACCATCACTTCGTCGTTTATCTCCTTGACCCGTTCATCCTCGGGATAGTACATAAAAAGGGGTGCAAACATGGGAGTTGCGTATTTATATGCCTGCCATTGCAGTGTGTATAAGAAGGGGATGAACTCGTATCTGAGTTTAAGAAACTTCTTGTATATCTCATAGGTCTCACTCCCGAAGGACCAGGGTTCCTGACGCTTCGTGCCCAGGGCCGAATGATTCCTTAAATAGGGCATGAAGATATCCGCTTCCACCCACCTTATAAGCAGTTCCTTCGTAGTGTCATTTCCAAACCCTCCCACATCCACGCCGTTCATAAAGAAGCCGCAAAGGTTCATGGTCATGACTTGAGGCAGGGAAGTTCTCAAATGATCCCAGAGGGACTGGTTATCCCCGTTCCAGGAGGCAGTGTATCTGGCAGTGGTGGCAAAGGCTGCTCTGGTAATTACAGTGGGGCGCTTATTCTCCTCCCTGAAGCTTTCGGACAGCGTCCTTGACATGTACTCTCCGTAAAGGTTGTGAGCCTCATCGTGAAGTATCATCCTGTCGTCACCGGGAAATTCCACATCTTCCGGAAGAGGCCCCTTAAAGGATGCGGGCTCGTTCATATCGCCCCAAATGCCTGTGATACCGTATTTATCCATAAACTCCTTTGTTATGTTCTTAAAATACTCCCTTACATCTTTTCTGAAATAATTGGGATAGACCGCATCTCCGGGCCAAACCTCGTTGACATATTCTTTTCCTTTTAAGGTCGCAAAGCCCCGGATCTTCTTTACCTCTTCATATACCCTGTAACCCTTGTCCTTCTTTACGGCAGGATCTATGATTGTGATCACTCCCACTCCCTGTTTCTTAAACTCCTCACAGGTTTTCTTAAACTCCGGCACATAGTTTTCATTTACCGTATATACTCTGTAGCCGTCCATATAATCTATGTCAAAATGGATAAAATCCAGGGGAAGATCCTCTTCCGCATGTCTTCTTACCAGCTCATGAGCTTCCGCGTCCGTATAAGACCAGCGGGATTGATGATAACCCATGAATTTCATGGTGGTAAAGATTCCCGGACCTACCAGTGAATAATAGGCTCTTACGATATCCAAAGGAGAATCTCCCAAAAACAGGTAATAATCATATTCTCCTTTGTCCGAATTTATGCAGAGGATATCCGGATCATGTTTTCCCAGATCAAAGGTGCATTCGTAACTTGAAGGATAGAACAATCCAAACCATTCTCTGTCATGGTTTACCATAATAAAATTCACGGATTTGTACAATGATCGGTAGGTCTCATTGTGCTGAGTGGGGTCGTCACTGTTTTTGGACACATATTCATAGCCCCTTCTGTTAAGAAATGCTGCCTTATCTCCAAGGCCGTATATCTTATCATCCTCTCCCAAAAGAGCTATCCCTATACGGGTTTTGTAGCTTAGTCCGTTATCGGACTTTTTATGTCCTTCCTTAAAAGCTATGTCAAAATTCACTTTCTCTTCGGGTGCATGGTCTTTGTCAACGGCTTTTTCGGAAAACACAGTAACGCCGTTTCTCCGGATGCAGATACTGCCGTCGGCATTACTCCCAACGGCAGGTCTTTTTTCAACGGGCACATTCCTTTCAGGCTCGTTTAGTCCGAAAAGGGATGTATCGTTTTTCTTTTCATATATTCTTAAAATGTTTTCGTTGACGAACTCAACATATCTTTCTTTGATCTTCATGGTTCGCTCTCTTCCGTCTGTATTTACATTTTTCTTTTCGCAAAAAATTCGCCGAGCTGTTTTAAGAGTTCATCCTTCCCTATGGTCTTAAGAAGATACCCCTCCGCTTTCAGGGCCACTACTTCCATAACGCTTGCTTTATCGCTCTTACCTGTCAAAAAAATAACCGGAATGTTTCTTGTATCCACATCGCTCCTCAGCATCTCCATCACCTTGGGGCCGTTGGTAACAGGCATCTCAAAATCCAAAAGCACCAGATCCGCCTTGTTGGAGCCCAGCCACTTGATACCCTGAATGCCTGAGACTGCCATGGAGACCTTATAGCTATCCTTAAGCCAGTCTCTCACCAGTCCCATATATGTCGGGTCATCGTCGATGATCAATATGCTTTTCTTCCTGTTCTCATGGGCTACACCCTTAAAAACATCCTCCACCGTTTTTAAAAAGGCTTCATTGTCCAAAGGACGTTTAAAGGTCTTAAGGATAAGTTCCTTGGGCATGTGTTCCGTCAACAGCCTGCTGTCCCCCGGATCTCCGATAATGATGAATTGCGATTCCGAATCCGTCAGTTTATCCGTCACAAAACGTTCCATATCGTTAGAAAGTCTGTCATTTGTGTCCATATAATAGACCAAAAGCCCGTTCTTATCCCATTTCCTGTTCAGTTCGTTGATGTCGGTGGATACATAACCCGCTTCGTATCCCGCATCTCTCACTTTTTTTATAAGAGCCTTCACCACAAAGCTCTCCCTGTCAGCCATGATCATAACACAATTTCTGTCAAGCATATAATCCTCCAATGATCATTACTCATTCACTGAGCATTTTTTCCATTTCATCCCAATCAAGTTTTTTCAGAAGCACTGACATGGTTTCAAAGAAAGCCTTATCTTTTTCTTCCAGCTTTCTGTTTAAAACTTCTCCTAAAACCATTTCAGCGGAATCATAATCCATCTGCGGTATGAATTCCTTAAGAGCCTCCTTCGCTTCATTAAGCTCCGCCTCATCGATAGCTTCTTTTCCGGTCTCGTTTTCAAAGCCTGAAAGCAGCTTTGAGTAGGATCTGTACAATTCCAGCAATTCTCCGGTCTTTTCCCGGATAAGACCCGTATTTCCTGACTTGCCGGCATCTTCAAGCCTTTCCGCAAGTCCGGATAATTCCTTAGCCCCGATGATCCTTGCCGAACTCTTAAGAGCATGGACTTTTACCGTATAAAGTTCCCAATCCTCTTCCTTATATGCCTTCTCTATCACATCGGCATTTTCCGTTATCATATCATAGAAGGTCTTAATTGATTTTACAAAAGATTCCGCTCCACCGCAATACCTTAACCCGTCATCCACAGAGATCCCACCGACCTCATTAAGCCAGACCGCGCTTTCGGGCAGGCTATCATCCGTCTTGATATCACGGGCTTTTCCCGGGTTTTCAAGCACATCGTCCGGAAGATATTTTTTAAGTGTTTTTTCAAGAACATTTCCATCCACGGGTTTAGCCAGATAGTCCGCAAAGCCCGCACTCTTATAAAAGCTTCCGCCGTCGGTGGCTCCGTTGGCGGTAAGCGCTATTATCGGCACATCACTTCTTTCCGGTATCTCTTCTCTGATCCTCTTAATAGTCTCAAGGCCGTCCATTTCCGGCATCATGTGATCCAAAAGCACCGCATGGAAGCTGTCTTTTTTAAGCATATCCATGCATTCCCTGCCACTGAGAGCCGTAAACACCTGCAGACCTGTTCCTTTTAAAAGCCCCTTTATAACAGTGAGGTTCATCTCATTATCATCAACCACAAGGACTCTTCCCCCGGGCGCGAAAAATTCCGGTACATAGGCTTTACCCTTATTTTCGTCTTTTTCCGAAAATTCGCCTATACCCTCTCCTCTGACTATTTTTTGCTTAACCGTAAAGTAGAATACGGAGCCTTTGCCGTACTCGCTTTCACATTTCAGTTCCCCGCCCATAAGCGCTACAAACTGTCTGGAAATGTCAAGGCCCAGACCCGTCCCCTGAATGCCGCTGTTTTTCTTTTCATCCAGCCTTTCGAAGGCAGAAAACAGCTTATCCATGTCTTCCTTTTTAACGCCTATGCCCGTATCTTCCACCGCATAATATATTTCACAATACTCTTCGGTCTTTTCCCTGACTTCGGCTTTCAGCACGAAGCCGCCTTTGTGAGTGTATTTGACGGCATTTGTGAGAAGGTTTAATATGACCTGCTTGATCTTACCCATATCACCGTAAAGCTCCACGGGGATCTCGGGATCTATCCTTGTTTCAAAAGTCAAATCCTTTTGATTGCTTCTCACCCGGATCATGGTAACGATCGAGCGCAATAGCTCATTGGTGTCATATTCCTGCTCTACCAGATTCATCTTTCCCGATTCTATCTTGGAAAGATCAAGGACATCATTTACCAGCCCCAGAAGGGTTTCCGAAGCACGTTTTATATCCACGGCATAGCCCGTAACAGTCTTTGCATAGGCTTCTGGCACATTATCCGTGTCTTCCCTTAGTATCATTTCATCCATACCCATAATAGTATTAATGGGCGTTCTGATCTCATGGGACATATTAGCCAGAAACCTTGATTTTGCGCTGTTCGCCCTTTCTGCTTCATCTCTGGCCACCCTGATCTGCTCATATTGACGTCTGATGATCGTTACCTTAAGGATACCGGCAACAATGCCCGCAACCACGATCACTCCCAGGAGCACAGCGCCCACCTTTACAGCAGTACGTTCGAAGAACCCGGGTTCTTTTACTATGTCCACTATCTCTTCCCTGGCCACCTTATGATCCACGCCGTCAAAGATCTGAATATGCAATCTGTATCTTCCGTACGGCAGGTTGGTGTATACCAGTTCCGAAACAGTGCTCTGTCTCCCGTAAACCCCGTTGTCATCCGCTCCTTCAAGATAAAGACGGACTTCGGGATTTGAAAGTGTATAATTCAATATGGCGGCGCAGATCTGAATACGTCCCTTGGTGGCAGGTATCACATAACTCCCGTCGCTTTCCGGCTTAAGCTGTTTCCCGTCGGCCAGGATATATTTTACCTTTATATAACATCCCTTATCGAAATAGTCATACTCGTCCATGTCTATTTCCATCACGCCGTCGGTGCAGCACAGAAGGAGCCTGTTCCCGTCCATGACCTGATTCCATGCATTGGCTGTAAGGGTCGTATTAAAGCCCATGGTATGATCCAGCAGCGTATATTTGTAATCCCCGTCCGCCACCATGTCTGCGGCGTCGGCAATGTATATGCCTGCGCTGGAAAACACCCAGGCCTTATTGTTCTCTCCTATGCAAATGTCGTAATTGTTTGTATAAGGAAATGAATTCAGCCTTTTAACGTTTTTATGGTCGTCATAATAAACAGCATTACTTGTAACATAAAAGAATCCCTCATTGTAGGGTACTATCCTTAATACCACCGGCGTATTCAGTCCGTCGTCTTCATCTATGCAATCGATGACCCTTCTGTCCCTGATGACGTACACACCGCCACCGTCGCTTCCTGCGTATATGGTGCCGTCTTCGGTCTGGACCATGGTCAGGATCTGAGATGTTTCCAGGCCCTGTTCCCTGCCCATGGTAGCAACTACAGTATCATTGGCGATAAAACTCAGCCCCAGATTGCTGGCCGCCACCACTGTTCCGTCATTCAGTTCCATGGTAAGACGGAAGCGCCCTCCTATGGTGCCTTTCCCTTCGTTAAAGGTGTGTACCTTTCCTCCGGGAGTTATCTTATACAGACCGTGGGTCCCATATGTGCTGATCCACATATTTCCGGCAGAATCCTGAATAATGTTTCTGACTCTCACTCCGTTAAAGTTTTCAATAAAATGATAGTCTCTGACTTCATTTGTAACCGGATCCAGAACATATAAGCCGTCGTCCTTTCCTATATACAGATCGTTACCACTGTATGCGATGCTGTTTACAACGGATTTTGAAAGCCCCGCCTTAGCAAAAAAATCGGTAAAAGGATTGGGAGAGAATTTCATTATCCCTTTCTTGTTGGAAATAAACCAGATATTGCCCTGATAATCCTTGTATGCACCGCAGACAGAGCTTTCAAACCCCTCACGGGTAAGGTTCTTAAACTTGGTGGAATCCCTGTCTACGCTCCCCATCCCGTTTTCGGCACATACATACCATTGACGGTTATCCTTATCATAATAAAACCCGGAAAAATAACTCAGTGTACCTGTTGAAAAAGTGGATATGTGAAGGAGTTTGCCGCTCACATAAAGGAATTCCTGCAGCTCCGTGGAAGAAGTCCCAACCAGTATATAATCATCATCCGTAACGGAAACGTAAGTATAATCTATTCCCGGAGTATCGGAGGAAAAGGTACTCAGCACCTCTTCTCCCTCTACTATAAAAAGCATCCCGGAGGCAGTGACTCCCGCCACATCTCCTCCGCAGGAAGCCATGGATCTGATTCCTCCCAGAGAAGAAAAGCCGGAAGGATTTACGATCTTATGATCCGAAGTGTAAACAGATAATCCCTCAACCGTTCCTATGTAAATATTTCCATTCCTGTCCTCCGCAATGGCTCTGATACTGTTTGAAGACAGTCCCTGCTCCTTGGTCAGGAAAACAAGGCTGCCCTCATTTGTGTCGAGACAGGCTGCTCCGCTGTCATTGGTGCCTATCCACATGTAGCCCTTTGAATCCACGAACAGCATCATGACACTGCTTATTCTCTTATCCAGGTCTGTCTTTTCAAACACGTTGCCGTCATATCTGTACAGACCGGAATAGGCACCGAACCACAGATATCCGTCATTGCTCTGAACCATAGTATTGATCTCAGAGGAAAGCAGTCCGTCATCCTTGCCGTATCTGACTGCCTCATATCCCGGCAGATAATTTGTCTCATCCTTTTTTTCCTGAGCCAGACACATGTTTAGCGGACCCAAAACCAGACATATTATAAATGCTGCAATGAAAACAATTCTTTTTTTCATGCCTCTGCTCCTTTTGTCCTTTAAATCTTCAAAAAACAACAGAATTTTTAGACTATTTATCAGTATAACATTTGTTTCGGCATTTCTCAACCGTACTTGCTAAAAGTCAAACTTTTGCTATACTGATTTTATGAAAAATTCCGATATGAAAAAGAAAATATCAATAGGTATCCTGGCCCACGTAGATGCGGGAAAGACCACTCTGGCGGAAGCCATTCTCTTTTCCGCGGGCGAACTGAAAAAAGCAGGACGTGTGGATCACAGGGATACTTTTCTGGATACTCACGAGCTTGAGAGGAAACGCGGTATAACCATCTTTTCCAAACAGGCCCGCTTTTCTCTGCCTTCTATGGACGTTAACCTGATCGATACTCCGGGACATGCGGATTTCGCTTCCGAAGCCGAAAGGACTCTTTCCGTTTTGGACTGTGCTATCCTAGTCATCAGCTCTGTAGACGGAGTTCAGAGTCACACCCTCACACTGTGGTCACTTTTAAAGCGTTACAATGTTCCCGTCTTTATTTTCGTTAATAAAACCGACATCTCCGAAAAAAGCCAAAGCGAGACCATGGCCGAGCTTTGCGATAAGCTGGACAGCGGCTGCTGTAATTTTTCCGATAGTTCTCCCGAGGACATAGCTTCCTGTGACGAGGTGTTGACGGAGTATTATCTTGAGAATAATTCTCTGGATGATCATCTTTTGTCTCTTGCCATTGCTAACCGCCATGTTTTTCCTGTTCGTTTCGGATCCGCTCTTCGCCAGAAGGGTGTTGAGGAATTACTAAATGATCTGGACACCTATGCCCTATCCAAGGCCGGATCCTATGATGCTCCCCTGTCCGCCAGAGTCTACAAGATAACAAGAGACAAGACGGGCCGGCGTCTTACCCATGTGAAGATCGAAACCGGAGTCTTAAAGGTCCGGACCGAATTTAATAAAGAAAAGATCACACAGATCCGTTTTTATTCCGGTGAAAAATTTGAAACGGCAGATGAAGCCCGTCCCGGAGACATCTGTGCCTTGACAGGGCTTAACGAAACCTTTGCCGGACAGCTTCTGGGCAGTGACGGTCCAGCTTTATCTCCCATCCTTTCCCCGGTAATGGCCTACAGGGTCATTCTTCCCATCGGAACGGATGTGAATCTCACCTACACCGGATTAAAGGTCCTTGAAGAAGAGATTCCCGAACTTTCTCTGGTCCTGCTTGAAGACACCAATGAGATTCAGGCCCAGATCATGGGCGAGATCCAGATAGAGATACTCACCAACCTTATCCATGAACGTCTTGGACTGGATGTGGAATTCGGTGTCGGAACCATAATCTACAGAGAGACCGTAACCTCAATCACCGAAGGTGTGGGCCATTTTGAGCCCCTGAGGCATTACGCCGAAGTCCATTTAAAGATAGAACCGGGCGAAAGAGGTACGGGCATACAGGTAGATACCGATGTATCAACGGATGATCTGGACCGTAACTGGCAGCGCCTCATATGCACCCATGTTCTGGAAAAGAGGCACAGAGGCGTGTTGACAGGTTCTATGCTGACAGATGTAAAGATCACGGTAATAGGCGGCAGAGCCCATCCCAAGCATACGGAAGGCGGCGATTTCAGACAAGCTACCTATCGTGCCGTAAGGCAGGGGCTTATGAAAAATACTTCGATACTTTTGGAACCCTGGTATGACTTCATGCTGGAGATCCCTGCTGCCCGGCTTGGAAAGGCCATGAATGACATTACCCAGATGGCAGGAAGTGTTAAAAGCCATGAGATAAACGGTGAAAGGGCTGTGATCTTCGGGCGCTGTCCCGTAAGTACCATGCATGGATATGCCCTGTCCGTTACCGCCTATACCAACGGAGCGGGAAAACTGTCGGTTTCTTCGGGCGGCTATGATCTTTGTCATAACGAAGAGGAAGTGATAAGCCGATACTCCTATGATCCGGTATCCGATCTCAGAAATACTCCCGACTCGGTATTTTGTGCCCACGGCTCCGGTTTTACGGTTCCCTGGTCGGAAGTGGAAAACTATATGCATGTGGAATCCTGTTTAAAGGCCGGTTCTCAGGCAGGAAAAGCTGTACTCAGGCCTCTTTCCGCCCCGACGGTCGCTGTCTCATCTGCCGATACCGGCTCCTTTTCCTACTCTGCATCGGCAAAACTTGATAAGGATCTGGCAGACATATTCAATAGAACCTACGGAAGCAAAAAACAGGCTCCGGGCTCCGGAGATCTCTTTCACCCCGTTTCCAAGCCTTCGCTGATGCCGGAAGGAAAAGTTATAATAAAAGAAGCGGAAAAAAAGGATGAATATCTCCTTGTGGACGGATACAATATCATCTTTTCCTGGGATGAACTTAACGAGCTTTCCAAAACGGATCTACATGCCGCAAGACAGAGGCTCATGGATCTTCTCAGCAATTATCAGGGCTTCCGCCAAATGAAACTGATACTGGTGTTTGATGCCTATAAGGTGGAGGGAGCTGCAGAAAAGGTAGAAAAATATAAGAACATATATGTGATCTACACAAAAGAAGCCGAGACCGCCGATCGTTACATAGAGCGCACCGCTGTCTCCCTTTCCAAAAAATACAGGGTGACGGTAGCGACTTCCGATGCCACGGAACAGGTGATCATCTGGGGTGCGGGAGCAAACCGGATGAGTGCCAGAGAATTACGGGAAGAAGTGGAAAGGACCGAATCCGATATACGTTCCATAATAGAAAAGAAGGACGCTGCGGCAGGAAGCGCTTTACTTGACTCCCTGTCTCCCGAAGCCGCTGAATTCATCCGCAATTACAGGCTTAAAAATGATTAGTCTATGCTTACTTGTCTTTTTTAATAAAATATCATATAATAATTTTTTGGGCTTAAGTCACTTCAAAGAAGGTCTTCCTTCTTTGATCTTAACTTGAGCTCAAAATTTATAAAAGGATGGTGTGTTTATGGCACAAAGAAGCGGCAGTTCAAAGGTAACAGCTAAAAAAATCAACGGTGTACCGAAGGCAAATGCCTGGTTAACATATGATGAAAACAAAAGAAAAGAAGTTCTTGGTTTATCCGAAAACTATAAGGACTTCCTATCAACCCACAAAACAGAGCGCGAATGCGTTAAGGGTGCTATAGAACTGGCAAAAGCAAAGGGTTACAGGGACCTTGAGGACTACATAAAGTCCGGAACGCCTCTTAAAGCAGGTGACAAGGTTTATCATAGCAATATGGGCAAGGCTCTTGTTCTTTATATCATCGGAGAACGTCCTTTGGAAGAAGGCATGAAGATCCTGGGTGCCCACATCGATTCTCCCAGACTCGACCTTAAGCAGGTACCTCTTTACGAGGATGCGGAACAGGCTATGTTCGATACTCATTACTACGGCGGTATCAAGAAGTACCAGTGGGTTACAGTTCCACTTGCTCTTCACGGTGTAGTTGCTAAGAAGGACGGCAGTGTGATCGAGATCAATATCGGTGAAAAAGATGACGATCCCGTTTTCGAAATCTCCGATCTTCTCATCCACCTTTCTTCCAAACAGATCGAAAAGAAGGGCGATAAGGTCATCGAAGGCGAGGATCTGAACATCCTTGTGGGCAGCGAACCTCTCAAAGATGTGGATGCCAATGCGGTAAGAGCAAATATCCTTAAGATCTTAAAGGATAAATATGATATCGAGGATGATGATTTCCTTTCAGCCGAGATCGAGGCGGTTCCCGCAGGACGCGCCCGTGACCTGGGTCTTGACAGGAGCATGATCGCAGGCTACGGTCATGACGATCGTGTATGTGCTTACACGTCGCTCATAGCTATGCTTGAAACAGAAAAAGTAGATCGCACAGCCGCTTGTCTTCTTGTAGACAAGGAAGAGATCGGCAGCGTCGGCGCTACAGGCATGCACAGCTTCTTCTTTGAGAATTCCGTCGCGGAACTTGTAAATCTCACAGGAGATTATTCCGAACTCAAGGTTCGCCGTGCCCTTGCCAACTCTCATATGCTTTCTTCCGATGTATCCGCAGCATATGACGCCAACTACTGGGAAGCTTTCGAGGACATGAACGCCGCTTATTTCGGCAAGGGTATAGTATATAACAAATATACCGGTTCCAAGGGAAAAAGCGGCTCCAACGATGCCAATGCCGAATATATGGCAAAGATACGCGCAGCCATGGACAATAACGGTGTAGCTTTCCAGACCGCGGAGCTGGGCAGGATCGATATCGGAGGCGGCGGAACCATAGCTTACATCATGGCCAAGTACAATATGCAGGTTATCGATGCCGGCGTACCGGTTCTCTGCATGCACGCTCCCTGGGAGATCGTAAGCAAATCCGATGTATATGAAGCAAAACAGGCTTATATCGCATTTTTAAAGGAGATCTAAATACAAATGGAACGCATTGCGAAATTTGAAACCATCTCACGTGCCAGATTTATTCAGGATTTTACGGACACTTTTCCGGATATGACCGTGGAAAACGCTGAGAAAGCATATGCCTCTCTCTCTCTTCCGGTCAGGGCCACAAAGGGCTCTGCGGGTTATGATTTCCGTTCAACCCGCGACTTTACCCTTGCCCCCGGCGAAAGCATCAAGATCCCTACAGGCATACGTGTTCGCATGCGGGAGGATCATTGTCTTATGATCTTTCCCCGCAGCGGTCTCGGTTTCAAATATCGCCTGCAGATGAACAATACCGTCGGCATCATCGACAGTGACTACTACAATTCCGACAACGAAGGCCATATCTTTATAAAGATCACCAACGATTCCAAGGAAGGCAGGGTCGTCACCCTTAAGGCCGGCGACGCCTTTGCACAGGGCATCTTCATGTGCTTCGGCATTACCGAGGACGACGAAGTATTTGCAGAGCGTAACGGAGGTCTGGGAAGCACCTCAAAATAAATAAAAAACAAAAGTGACACGCTAACCCCGTCCCCAAAGGCTCAAAAAAGTCCCCACGTGTTTTGCGAACAGATGTGCGGACTCTTTTTTTGCAATATTCTGTTGTAATCCGGCTTCGGAATCAAATGACTGAACGGTGACGAGCTCAATCCTTTTTCAAGCCTTTTAAGATACAACGGGTTACTTTTCGCGACATCCGGAATGTTCTGTTTTCCATGATATCGCACTTCCCCATTTTGTCGGACCCGTAGCTTCGTTTTCCTTCCGTAATGACCACTGCGGTATGTTTACCGTAGCCGGCACTGGAAAGTGCCACGTCCCAATCGGGTCCTGTCCATGGAGTCAGGCTTCCCACCAGGAATATCTTTTCAAAATAGATATCAGCCGCGTCGGACGATTCTTTACCAAAGTCACATACGACAAAATCGTAGCCCCTTCCGCGCCAGCCTTTTATATCCTCGCTGAAAACCCTTTTTGCTATTGTTATTCCGTCCTTTTCAAAACTGTACTCCTGTGATCTCCTGATAGAGCCAGAATCCTCAAGCTGCTCCAGATTGTTATCCGAATTACAATCCAGAACCAGGACATTTGCTCCGGTGATTTTTTTCAAAAGTCTCGCAAGCCTGTAAGCGAACCAACTGCTGTGGTATCCTGTAGGCACTCCGGTCACGGCAAACCATATGCCTTCTTCGTACCTTTTTACCCTCTTTTTCTTTTTTAATGCCAATAACGCATCCCTTACTTCGCTGCTGTCCGTGAATTGAAGCTTTGCTTTTCTGATACAACTGTTGATCACATTTTTATACCCTGTCGGTGCTGCGGGCGTAAACAGGAGCATATACTCGAAGATCTTTCCGAGAATGTAGATGTCCGTTGTACAGTTCACATCTCCTCCGATCAACATTTCAGGTGCACAAAATGCCGGTGTTCCGTAAATCTTCTGTTTCGGATCATTTTCCTCGCGGCATATGGCACTGCCGAAATCTATCAGCTTCATCTTATGATCGGAAACAATGATGTTTTCGGGTTTAAGGTCCAAATGTAACACCCTGTGGATCGGATTATGAATGTAAACCAAAATTTCGCTTAATTGAATGGAATAATCAAGAATTTCAGATTCAGAAAGTTTGATATGTCTTTTTAGATGATTCTTTAGAAGTTCGCCTTCGATAAATTCTTCTATGAGATATGTATATCCGTCCTCTTCGCGAATGTCATAGATTATCGGAATGGCATCATTCCGAAACTTCTGCATGATCCTCGCTTCCCGGGTCAACTGCTCAAGATCGGGATGTTCTTTAGATAAGATCTTGATGATCCGCCTTGCTCCAAGACTTTCATGTTCGGCAAGAATCACAGCCCCTGTTTTGCTCTCCTTAAGCACCTTCAGGACGCGATACCCGTCGATGTCAAATTGCATAATTCTTACTCCTTTCTGCCGATGAGCTTTATTGGAAATCACATATTAAGTATATACAGATCTCCGATGATTTTCAATGTTCTATCTGTAGAAAATCGGTATGTCCGTTTGTGCAGGTTGCACAACAAAATAAAATGCCAAAAAGCGGTTGAAATCCTTTTGTCAAAAGGGTTTCAACGTTTTTGTCTTTAGTTTTGACTTTATTTATTGACTTTTAATACCAATACAGATATACTTCTTTTCTAATATAGGAGCTAAATATATGAAAATAGAGAAGATAAGCGAAACACAGATAAAATGCACATTGAATAAACAGGATCTGTCCGACCGAGAACTTCAACTTACGGAACTGGCTTACGGGACCGAAAAGGTGAGGGCTTTATTTTCTGAACTTCTGATCCAGGCTTCGTATGAATGTGGATTTGAAGCGCATGATGTTCCTCTTATGATAGAAGCAGTACCCATGTCCAAGGACAGTTTGGTATTGATACTCACTAAAGTAACAGATCCCGAAGAACTCAATGTAAATTATTCAAATATCAGTATGCCGTCAAAAAAGAATCAAAACAACAAACCAATATCCCTTTCACCCGGTTTAAGAGCAGATGAGATCCTTAAAGAAGCTGAGGCTGCTAAGCTTTTCCATATCCCCCCGCTTCCTTCGGGCGAATCAAAGTCTCAGGAAGAAACCAGGGCTGAAAATCTTATGCGGGTCTTAAACGAATCGGTCCTCAGAGAATTCAGAAAGAATTACGTATTTGAGGATCTTTCCATGGTACTTAAGCTTGTGGATATCATCGGTCCCTTCTACTCGGGAACGAGCACTCTTTATAAGATCCCCGAGACAGCCCGTTATTGTCTTTCACTGGCAATGAGCGATACCACCCCGGCCCAATTTAATAAGGTGTGCAACATCTGCGCCGAATACGGCGAGGCACTGCACACCCCCGATTACTCAAAAGCATATTTTGATGAACATTATAAGATCATCATTAACAATAAGGCAATCGAACGACTTAAGCTCCTAAATAAGCATTGATCTGCTTCAAAAGGGGGTCAACGTCAAGTCCGTGAACCATGCAAGCCTCTTCAAGGGTTTCTCCCTGAGCTGAAGGGCATCCTACGCAATGCATTCCGGCGTTTAAAAGAATAACGATTATGTTACGGTTAATAGCTACTATTTCAGCTATAGTCATGTCTTTTGTGATCATTTTTTTTACCTCCAAGGTTTTTAAGTGATTATAAGACCTAAACTCAACGCCGTCAACTCTTTTCGTTGATCAAAATTGAGCATATGTGTTATTTCTTTACTTGTAAATTTTCAAACAGGTGATATAATAACATTTGCTATAAAACCAACACAACATATCTATTCTACAAGGAGGAAAATACTATGGCATATAAGATCAATGACGGCTGTGTAAGCTGCGGAGCATGTGCAGCAGAGTGCCCTTGCGGCGCTATCAGCGAAGGTGCTGAGCATTACGAGATCGATCCCGATGTTTGCGCAGATTGCGGAACATGTGCATCGGTTTGTCCTACAGGCT
>JAFSWD010000064.1 GCA_017444675.1 Lachnospiraceae bacterium | reverse complement strand
TTCCTTACAGGGCGGGGCAGTCTGTTTTCTGGAAATGTTTCAGGGGACATTCTTTTAAGATGACGATGGGACTTAAAAAGGAGGGACAGTGCCCTTATTGTTCGGGACATAAGGTGCTTGTTGGTTTCAATGACCTTAAGAGCTGTAACCCGGAGCTTGCTTCGGAATGGGATTATGAAAGGAATGCGGGGCTTACGGATGTTTACGGCAATGATATAAGCACGCCCGATAAGGTGACCTGCGGGTCCGGGGTTAAGGTCTGGTGGCATGGGAAGTGCGGGCATTTCTGGCAGGCAAAGATATGTGACCGGAATTTAAGGCGCGGTAAGTGTCCTTATTGCAGGGACAGGTAGATTATGGGTTTTCTTGATTATTTTCATTATCAGAATTTTTTATTGCTGGTTATGCTGGGCGGGGGTCTGGCAGCTCTTGTCGGATGTATCATTTCCACGGTGGCACATTTTAATGATGAAGGGTATTATATCGGTATAAGCCTTGTCAATGCCATAGGCATAGTAGGGGCTTTAGCCGGTTTTTTCCTGTATATCGGGCTTTCCTTTGATTTTTTTGGGAAGGGCGGTTCATTTTTGTTTTATTTTGTCATTATGTGTATTTTATTGTCTGTTGCTTATCTTATGCTGTATCTGGGTCTTGTGCTTTCACATAAAAAGCTTCGCGAGTTTATCATTTATGGTGCATCTCATCTGGTCATTACATTTTTGGTCACGTTTATCTTAGGTCGTTTTAATGTTCACATGGTATGGCCTGGTTAGGTTGGAAGTGGAGCTTTGGTCAATATTTATAAAAAGAAGTTAATTTTTCAGTATAAGGGACGATGACACATTTTTCTTAAATAGTGTTGATTTATGCGTATTTGTATGGTAATATGTAACTCAGCAGGATATATTTTTGTTAGTAAGGATACATAGAATTTTTTTCAGGGGCAGATATCGTGGGTAATAAACGTGTAACGGCGGTTGTTAATGATAAGGAATTTGAGGAGCTGAGCTACTGGGCTGATAAGCTTGGTATGAGCAATAATGAATATGTACGGCACGCCTTGAAGGTTGCCATTAAAAGAGAGAATAAGGATTATGATCTGCCTGACCTTGAGGTGGCAAGGCTTAACCAGCTGGTGGACGCCATGAATGTTCTCTCTTTTAATGTTGCCAATCTGGAGCATATCGTAACTTCGGGCTTTCAGTCCCTTTTAAGTCTGACCAGGGGCGAGAATTACCTTCTGGACGATGAATATGAGATAAAATAACGGGTGGTATAAGTATTGGAATACGATGTTGACAGTTTTTTAAATGAAGCAAGACAGGAACAGCAGAAGCGTATCGAGGAATCAAAGCAGGTACAGCAACCTTCTGAGAATATTCCCGAAAAGGCTCCGGAAAAAGTTCCTGAAAAGGTGGCTGCCGATTCGTCTGTGAGTCAGACTGTTAAGCCTGCAGAAAGACCTGTAAAACAGGGGGAGCCTGCAAAGGTCACACCTTCGGCTGACCAGAGGCATCCGGTCCAGACGGGTTCTTCAAGACCTGCTCAGGGTAATACAAGGGCTGCACCTTCGAATGACGGAAGACCGCCCGCAAGACCGGCACCACAGGGCGAAAAGCCCCGTACAGGTACCTCACAGGCGGCTCCACAGGCTCCCAAAGCTCCGCAAGCGGTTTCGCAGGCCCCGCCAAAGCCACAGCCGAAGGAAGCTCCTGTACAGGCAAAGCCTGAAGAGGAAAAGCCTTCCGTTGATAACAGGCTTGAAAAGCAGATAGAGAGCGATGATGATGGAAAGGAACGTCAGACAGGTTCTTCTTCGGCACAGGCAAAGCCCGTAAAGGAACGGTCGGGTTCTCTTACCTCGGATCTAAAGGGCATTCCCACGAGCCTTATAAACATGGCGAAAAGGGCGATCTCACCGAGTATGAATATCACGAATAAGGATGCGGTGTGCGCTTTTCTTTATGCCTTCAGGGATGCGGAGTTTGACGCTGATATTGATTACAGTATGGTCTCTGAGAATGTCATAAGGCTTTCAAAGCAGATAGAGAAGAATAAGGTGTTCGAGAACATGGATCGGACGCTTTTAAATATCCGGGGTCTTATCAGGGATCTTTATATGGAGACCCTTAAGACCGAGATATGCGCCGAGTATATGACGATAGCCCTGGTCGGGCTTGATTCCGACAGAAGGAGAGGCATAGCGGATCCCAAGGAGATAGTTTTTAACACAGATACGCTTGACAGGCTTAATGATAAGCTCACAAAGGATACAGAGGCTATCCTGAAGGAAAATTCCCACAAAGAGGGAAGACCTATCAGGTAGTGACAGAAAGGATGGTATATGTTAGGAATTTTATGCGAAAAGCCCTCAGCGGCAAGGAATTTTGCAAAGGCTTTAGGTGCCAAACAGAGTTCGGCGCCTTTCACGGGTACATTTAACGGTGAACAGTTTGTTATAGTCAATGCCATAGGCCACATTTACAATTATCCGAAGGATGTTTCCGTTATGGTCAGTCCTGATTTAAAGGATAAGTATCATAAATGGGATTTAAGTGCCCTGCCCTGGGATGAGACCGCCATTCAGTGGAAAAAGGTGGCTGACCCTTCAAAGAGGGATGTCATAAAGACCATAAAGAATAATCTCTTACAGTGCGACGAGATCGCGATTGCGACCGATGTTGACCCTTCCGGTGAGGGGGAGCTTTTAGCATGGGAGATACTTGATGCTTTAGGGCTGTCGCCGCGTAAGTGGTCAAGGTTTTATTTCACGGATGAGGCGCCGGCTTCCATACAGAAGGCATTTAAGGAGAGAAAAACGATACCTTCGATGCTTGGGGATCCCGATTACTTAAAGGCTGATTTCAGGTGTAAGTGGGACTATCTTTCGATGCAGTTTACAAGGGCTGCCACGAAGTATGCGGGCGGCAGGCTTTTAAGGCAGGGACGTCTTAAGTCTGCCATGGCTGTCATCACGGGGGACGGCCTTAAGGCTTTGCAGAACTATAAAAAGATCCCTTTTTACCAGTGGCGTTTTAAGGACGAAAACGGTATAATTTATACGGACAAAAATGAGCCGCAGTTTCCTGATAAGAATCTTGTTCCCAAATATGAGCCTTCCAATGTTATAGTCGATTCGACGGAACAGAAGGAGACCATACCGCCCAAGCTCATTGATCTTTCGACGCTTTCTGCGCAGCTTGCGTCTTCAAAGGGGATAAAGCCCAAGAAGGTCATGGACACCTATCAGACCATGTATGAGAACCAGGTCGTGAGCTATCCGAGGACCGAGGATAAGGTGATCACTCCGGAGCAGTTCAATGAGCTGCTGCCGTATGTAGACCGTATAGCGGCTGTTGTCGGGGTCGATACGTCGATATTGACACACAGGCAGCCGAGGGGGACACATGTAAAGGTCGGTGGAGCCCATGGGGCTAACAGGCCGGGGACGAATGTACCGGGAAGCCTTGCCGAGCTTGACGCGAAGTTTTCTGACGGAAAGCCCATAGCGTCCGCCATCTATGAAATACTTGCACGGAGCTATCTTGCGATGCTCTGCGAAAATTACAGGTATGACCACCAGAGCGGGCATATCGAGAAATATCCCACTTTTGTCGGGTCGGCAAATAAGGGGACGTTTTTGGGATGGAAGGCTGTTTATTCCGACCCGAACGATGATGAGGATGAGGATAACGGGAACGGTCTTTTAGGAAAGATCGGAAACCCCTTCGTTTACGAGGGTTTCCCTCCGAAGCCTCCCGTTCCTACCGTAAAGTGGCTTATGAAGCAGCTTGAGAAGAGGGATATCGGCACGGGTGCCACGAGGACGACGACCTTTGCCGATGTAGCGGATGGTTCGGACAAAGCGCTCATTGATGAAAAGCGGGGTAAGATTACCCTGACTGAAGCAGGGGATATGAGCTACATGCTTCTTCCCGGCACGCATATAGGCTCTCTTGAGATAACAGAGAGGGTATTTTCACAGATGAAGGCAGTGGCAGAGGGTACTGCGGATGCGGATTCGTATCTGCGCGAGGTGAGGCAGTTAGTTATGGATGATATCGATACGATGAGTAAGAACGCTTCGACACTTCAGGACAAATATCCCGAGGCAGCGTCGGGACAGGGGCAGTCAAAGCCGAAGATAAAGGGAATATTTGCCCCGACCGGCAAAGAGGTGAGCTTCAGCACGGTATGGGGCGGGCATACCTTCACACCGGATGAGGTTGACAGGCTCTTAAAGGGTGAGGATGTTTCCTTTATGATGAAGGATAAGACAGGTAAGCCCTATGAGGTCGGCGGAAGGCTTTCCGACTTTGAATATAATGGGGCCATGTATTTTGGCTTTGTCAGGGACAAGGCTCTTACAAAGGATCCTAGCAAGTGCTACGGGGTGCATGAGCCTACGGGTCATAAGGTCAGCTTTGCAAGGACATGGGCCGGACATACCTTTACGGACGCCGAGGTCGCGGAGCTCTTAAAGGGGCATGAGATTACCTTTGAAGCGGTCGATAAGTACGGTAAGCCTTACAGGGCGACCGGGGATCTGGAGGCACAGAGCTTTGAAAAGAACGGGCAGACCATCAATTACTGGGGCTTTAAGCGGATAGTACGGCCCGGGGATGATCCTGACAAGTGTTTCGGGGTATACGCACCCCTTAATAAGGAGATATCCTTTAAGAGGATACAGTTCGGACATACCCTTACGGATGAGGAGATGAAGAAGCTCTTAAACGGTGAGGCGATATCATTTGAGGCAGTCTACAAGAACGGTTCAAAGGGAATGGTCACCGGAAAGCTTGCGGAAATGACCTATAACGGGTATAAATACTGGGGTATCTCAAAGGAGCAGTCACAGGTTGATGATGGCAAGGCCCACGGGCTGTTTGCGCCGAAGAACATAGAGGTGAGCTTTAAGAAGGAGTTTGGTGGGCATAAGTTCACGGATGATGAGATAGCGGCACTCCTTCGGGGCGATATCATATCCTTCAGCGCTACGTCTGCTTCAAAGGGAACCCAGTATATCGCTACGGGGCAGCTTACCGAGCAGTTTTACAACGGACATAAGTATTGGGCGTTCACACCTGATTTTGGGAAGAAGGGTAAGAAATGACG
>JAFSWD010000063.1 GCA_017444675.1 Lachnospiraceae bacterium | reverse complement strand
CATTGAGGTTGACGCTGATCACATGGAGATTTCATTTTCAATGAAGAAGGTTAAAATTTCCGCTGAACAGAAACACGCCTATGAAGAAAAAAAGGAGGTATTGTTTGAAAATCTCGGGAAAAAAGACCCAAACACCATACCAAACGCCCTCGAACTGTTTGTAAGCGGATTTAAGCCGAAGGATGACCCGGAAAAACAGTATATTGTGCGGACGAAGAAATCCAAAGCGGAAAATATACATTCGTACAGCGAAAATCCGGTCGGGGAATCATTTACCCTCGTGGATCTTCCCCTGGAACATAAGAAATTCACGGATTTTTTATATAAATCAGGAGCAAAGGAGCTTGTATTCTTAAGCACCGGGCTTAAAGTGGATAATACGTTGTACGCACAGTATGAAAAATGGTTTACTGATTTAAAGGAGTTTTACAATCATGTCAGTGATGCAGGTATACATTAAAGAAAACGTGGTTGACGCCGCAAAGAGACGTATCTCGGATGTTTTTGATAATTTCGATAATATCTGCGTTTCGATATCCGGCGGAAAGGATTCTACCGTGCTCTGCTATCTCGTGCTCTCGGAAGCACACAAAAGGGACAGGAAGGTGGAAGTTTTCTTTCTGGACGAAGAAGTCGATTATGAGGCTACCATCGACCAGGTCAAATACCTTATGTTCGATCTCTACCCGGAAAACGTTACTCCCATGTGGTTCCAATTTCCGTTCCATTTAACCAATGCAACCAGCTTAACTGAAGGCCAGCTTATAGCCTGGGAACCCGGAAGACACAAGGAATGGATGCGCACTAAGGACCGCCGTGCGATCCAGCACTGGCCGTACAGCAAGGATAACATAAGGATCGCAAACAAGGTCAAAGGCTTCGGTTTTTATGATGTCCTTACTAATTTCCAGCTCAACCATGATAATACCTGCTTCTTTATAGGCCTCAGGGCTGTCGAAAGCATGAACAGGTGGCGGAGCGTAGCAAAAAATCCCGGGTATAAGGACTGGTACTGGACTACCGCCCTCGAAAACGGCTGTGTCAACGCCTACCCTATCTACGACTGGAATTTCTCGGATATCTGGAGATTCATCTACGAAAATAATATCAGATATAACAAGATCTACGACTGGATGTGGAAAAAAGGCATGAGCATCAATGAGATCCGTGTATCTTCCCTCATCCACGAAAAAAGCTTCAAAGCTATATGTGAGCTCCCGGAGTTTGAGCCAAAGACATACAACAGGCTCTGTAAACGGATAAAAGGCATACAGACAGCGAATATATATGGCAAAGACTCCCGCGTTATGAAATGCCGGAAGCTTCCTGATGCATATGAGACCTGGCGGGAATACAGGGATTTCTTAATGGCTACCTATCCTGACCCGGACAAGCTCCCGATATTTGAAAAAAGGTTTTCAAGACAGCTTGATAATGAGTACGTAGCCAGGCAGCAGTGCAGGCAGTTAGTCCTGAACGATTATGAAAATGACTTGCCGGTCAGGAACGTGCCGGATCCCAGGGAAGAGTCCATTAAAAAATGGAGGGAGTTATTATGAGAACGATAAGATCAAAAAAAGGGGACATTCAACTGCCATGCCTGGATGTGCAGATAGTCCCCATCGATAAAGTACAGGCGAACAACTACAACCCCAATGCTGTTTCAGACAATAACATGGAGCTTTTACAGGAATCCATCATATCCAATGGCTTCTGTTTCGCGGTGGTCACGATCTATGACCCGGACCTTGACAAGTATATCATCGTTGACGGGTTCCACAGGTACAGCATCTTCAAGGATTATCTTGAGGCGGATGAGCTCCCGATCATCGTGCTTAACCAGACGATAGAACAACGCATGGAAGCTACGGTGCAGTTTAACCGTGCAAGGGGCGTGCACCAGGTGGAACTCATGGCAGACCTTGTGGTCGCCCTTGACAGGCAGGGAGTTGAGGAAACGGAGATCGCCGAAAAGCTGGGCATGGAAATGGAGGAAGTATTAAGACTTAAGCAGCTCACGGGCATTGCTGAAGTGTTTAAAAACCAGAATTACTCTGCGGCATGGGAGATGATGGAGGTGGGTGACGATGTCTGACTGGGATTATGGGGATTCTTATAAGAGGTTTCCCGTTGAGCGGGATGAGACCATTGCTTTATCCGACGGATCCTTTTTAATGGCAAGGGATATCACGGACGGCCTGCCGGAATTCATGTGTAAAGCAGATATCATCTTTACCGACAGCCCCTGGAATACCGGGAATCTGAGGTCATTCTACACAAAGGCAGGCAGGGGGCTTCCTGAAAGCATTGAAGAAGACCCTTTCGGGCAGTTTTACGATGTGCTCTTTGACTGCATCGGAAACATTAAGCCACGTGTCTGCTATCTTGAGATCGGAAAAGAATACCTCGGAGAGTGCTTAAACCGCATGGGAAAGATCTACAGCAAGGTGACGTTCTACAATTCTACCTACTATCATAAGAAAGATAACCTCTGCTATGTCGTCCAGGGCTCAGACAAAAAGAAAAACTGGAAATATGACGGCCTGGATGAGGAAGACATCATAAGCCGCATCGCTGAAGATGAGGATTACAGCTGCATAGGCGATCTTTGCATGGGACGCGGGCTTGTGGCTCTTGCCGCTGCAAAGAACGGAAAGAAATTCGTCGGCACGGAATTAAACCCCAAAAGGCTTGCGGTCTGCCTTGAAAGATTGAACGGACTGGGGATAACAAGGATCGATAACACCGATCCCCCGGAAAATAAGGTAACTAGGCTGAGGAATAACCTCGGACTGTCCCGGGCCGCGTTCTCAAGAAAGTACAATATCCCGCTGCGCACCCTGGAAAACTGGGAAGGCGGGGTGACAAGCCCGCCTGATTATGTCATAAGCCTGCTATATCAGGTGACATCTATGAAAAACGATTAATAACGACTGCTCTCCTGCCCTTTACTGTGGGCAGGAGATTTTTTACGGATGACAGTCGGACCGCCAAGGCGGCCCGGCTTGTTTTTTTGAAGGGTAAAACAATTTAAGCATAGCCGCCCCCTGTTGCAGTCTATGCAAAACTATATCACATTGAAAGGAAAAGGTGAGAAATTATGTGTAAAGATATTAACAACGAACTTATTGCAGCTGTAAAGAACGACATTAATGTCTCCGAGCTGACCGACTTTGAAAAAGTGAAGGACAGCATCTGCTACAAGCTGGTGAACACTGAAGCGAACAAAGCCATTTTAAAGGAAGTGCCCCATATCGACAAGTTAGATCTGTCGGTCGTTTTCTATATCCTCATTTCGGAACAGGATGACGGGGGCATCGTGACTGCCATGATAAAGGACTCGCTTGCAGAGGCGTGGGGCAGGTCGGCGGAAGAACTCTTTGAGCTGGCAAAGGAAAACACACCGAAGCATTTCAAAGGCTCCGTAAGGGATATGATGAGCGTGCTTGGAGACCTTACAGGTTATATAGACAGCACGGATTTTGAGATCGAGGTATCGGACTGCCCGATGTATGTCTGCTCTAACAAGCAGTGCATGAACGGAGCTTCCGCTGTACTTTATGACGGCTTGCTGGAAGAATTCTCAAAGACCGTCGGCAATGACCTTTATGTCCTCCCGTCGAGCATCCATGAGATGATCCTTGTGCCCGTAAACGACAGGTTCGATCCCGATGAGCTGCGGGCAATGGTAAGTGAGATTAATACAACTCAGGTAGCACCCGATGAGGTGCTGTCCGATAACGTCTATATCTACCGCAGGGGCGCCGATGGGATCGCTGTAGCGTGACCATCGTGGATCGTTTCATAATATAATAGGAAGAAACTCGATCAAGGAATATTGTATTACTTATCTCCTGCCCTTTTGTCTGGGCAGGAGATTTTTTTCCGAATCATGAGGGCCACGCCTGCGGCGTTCCAGTTAAAGATTAACGAAGACTGGCGGTGCTTGAAAAAAAGTACCGCTCTTTTTTTGGGCATGCCTGGATCACATTTATAATAGAAATCCGGTCGGATTTTTGGTATTACTTATCTCCTTGCCTTTTGAATACGGGCAGGGAAAATTATTTTCTGAATAATAGGGACTGCCAATTCTCAT
>JAFSWD010000062.1 GCA_017444675.1 Lachnospiraceae bacterium | reverse complement strand
TTCATTTTGGCGCTTTGCGCCGAAAAATGAACCCATAACCCCGTCCCCAAAGGGTCAAAAAGTGAGCCCATAACCCCGTCCCCGGGTGTCAAAAAGTGACCCACTAACCCCGCCCCCCAAAGGCTCAAAAAGTGAACCCCTAACCCCGTCCCCGGGTGTCATTTTGCATATTGCTTTGTTTTCACAATGGTTTATAATAAAAGAAACAGAAGACAGACATTTCAAGGGGATTGATGACCGGCATGGATTATAAGATATTGATAGTGGAGGACGACAAGGGAATAGCCGAGGGTATTACCGAACAGATGAGGCAGTGGGGCTTTGAGGCAAAAGCGGTTTCGGATTTCCGTAATGTGATGGGAGAATTTGCGGAGTATCATCCCCATCTGGTCATCATGGATATCTACCTGCCTTTTATGAGCGGCTATCATTGGTGCAGCGAGATACGGAAGGTTTCTTCGGTTCCGGTGATCTTTGTTTCTTCCGCTTCGGACAATATGAACATCATTATGGCAGTGAACATGGGCGCGGACGATTTTATCGCCAAACCCTTCGACCAAAACGTGCTTACGGCAAAGGTGCAGGCGCTTTTAAGGCGGACCTATGACTTCGGCGTGTCATCGCCCATACTTGAGTATAAGGGCGCGATGCTTAACACGGGAGACAACACCCTGATCTACAGGGACAGCAGGATCGAGCTCACAAAGAATGAGTATCGACTGCTGCTCACACTAATGCAGAACAAAGGAAAGATAGTGAGCCGGGAGAAGCTCATGGAAGCCCTTTGGGAGAGCGGGGCCTTTGTAGACGAGAATACCCTTACCGTGAACGTGGGCAGGCTCAGGAAAAAGCTTGAAAACGCGGGCCTAAAGGACTTCATCGCCACCAAGTCGGGCGTGGGTTATACAGTGGGGTAGGATATGAAACTTTTTGGCTCATTTATAAAAAGCATGATCGGCGGGATATTAGTGTTTCTCGGCTTTTTTGCACTGCTTTTTATATCTTTTTCTCTATACGACCTTCCACTTAAGGCTGTGCTCTATCCTATCCTTCTTTGCATCCTTTTGGGATTGGTCTATTGTGCTTTTAAATACTATGCCTTTTATAAACGCCATAAAGAGATAGAAGAACTTAAGAATATGCCTGCGGGACTCAC
Organism: Lachnospiraceae bacterium; assembly: GCA_017444675.1. Taxonomy (GTDB): domain Bacteria; phylum Bacillota; class Clostridia; order Lachnospirales; family Lachnospiraceae; genus RGIG3528. The sequence continues at coordinate 7,221 of JAFSWD010000062.1, read as the reverse complement.
GGAATCTTTTTTGGAAGTCCACGCATCCTTGGACGAAGAATATTGCACAGTTATACGCAATCTTTCAAGGCAGGTGCGTACCATCATGGAAAACATCAAGGAAGAGAATGCGCAGATGATGGACTACTACACCCTGTGGGCTCATCAGATCAAGACGCCCATCGCTTCCATGCGGCTGCGGCTTAAAAATGAGGACAGCGAACTGTCGCGAAATCTCCTTTCGGAACTGGGGCGGATCGAGCGCTATGTGGAGATGGTGCTCACTTATCTGAGGCTTGAAGGCGCCGGCAGCGACTATGTCTTTAAGGAATATGATCTGGATACCATAATAGAGGATTCGGTCAAGAAGTTTGCCGGCGATTTTATAATGCTCAAGCTGAAGCTTAATTATATGCCTGTGAACAAGAAGGTACTGACGGACGAAAAGTGGCTGTCCTTTGTGATCGAGCAGGTCATTTCCAATGCCCTTAAATACACGAAGCATGGAGAGATCTCCATTTACGTGGAGGAACCGTTGACGCTTTGCATTAAAGACACCGGAATGGGCATATCTTCCGACGACCTTCCGCGTATTTTCGAGAGAAGCTATACGGGCGTAAGAGGCAGGGCAGATAAAAAGGCAAGCGGGTTAGGCCTTTATCTTTGTGGAAAGATATGCAAAAATCTGAATCATGAGATAAGTGCAGAGTCTGAAGTTGGGCGCGGTACTGTGATCAGGATAAAGCTTGATTCGAAGAAGAGGATTATAGAGTGAGAAGATATGTGACAATATTGTAAGTTTTTGGGGCAGATTTGTAAGCCGATTCAATGGAAATAATCGGCTTTTTTTAATAATATCAAACCGTAAAAGAAACGGAGGTTTGAAAATGAGCTTACTTGAAGTAAATAATCTTAAAAAGATCTACAAGACCCGCTTCGGCGGGCAGGAGGTGGAAGCGCTCCGTGATGTCAGCTTCGGAGTTGAAGAGGGAGAGTATGTTGCTATAATGGGTGAATCCGGTTCCGGAAAAACCACACTGCTTAACATTTTGGCCGCTTTGGATAAGGCGACGGCGGGGAAGATCGTGCTCAAGGGCATGGAGCTTTCGGAAATTTCGGAAAAGGACATTGCGGCCTTCAGGCGCGATAATCTGGGTTTTGTCTTCCAGGAATTCAATCTTCTGGATACCTTTTCCATCGAGGATAACATCTTCCTTCCCCTGGTACTTGCGGGTAAGGATTACAGGTTCATGAAGGAAAAGCTGGATCCGATAGCGGAAAAACTGGGCATTTCGGGGATCTTAAAAAAATATCCCTATGAAGTGTCCGGTGGGCAGAAACAGAGGGCAGCGGTAGCCAGGGCGCTTATTACAGATCCTATGATCATCCTCGCGGATGAACCCACGGGAGCCCTTGATTCCAAATCCTCCGACGAGCTTTTAAGACTTTTCGGAGAAGTGAATGCTTTGGGACAGACGATCCTCATGGTCACTCATTCCGCCAAGGCTGCCAGCTGCGCGGGCCGCGTGCTCTTTATAAAGGACGGTGAGGTTTTCCATCAGATCTACAGGGGAGCTAATACCAACCAAAGCTTCTATCAAAAGATCACAGAAACCCTTACCCTTTTGGCGGGGGGAGGTAGCAGATAATGAAAACCTTATTTTATCCAAGGCTTGCATGGGACGGTATAAGGAAGAATAAGAGGATGGTATTTCCCTATATCCTGACCTGTATATGCATGATATGCATGTTTTACATCCTTGCTTTTCTGGCTTCTCCCACGGTTATCGATCTTTTGCCCAAGGGACGGGACACCGCAGGTATGGTAATGACTCTCGGATATATTGTGATCGCCATTTTTTCCACGATCTTTCTGTACTACACCAATTCATTCCTTATCAGAAGAAGAACGAGTGAATTCGGTCTGTACAATGTGCTCGGTATGAACAAATGGAACCTTATCAGGATCATTACCCTGGAAAGTCTCATTACGGCTGCAATCTCCATTGTTGTGGGACTGTTTTTCGGCATCGCACTTTCAAAGCTGGCGGAACTTGGCTTTGTGAAGGTGATCGGAGGAACGGTAACCTTTGATCTGCATGTAAATGGAATATGTGTGCGGAATACCGTGGTCTGCTATCTTGTTATATTTGCGATTATATGGCTTTCTTCCGTTATCAGGATCCGAAAGAGCAGTGCGGTTTCGCTCTTAAAGAGTGAAAATACGGGAGAGAAAGCGCCAAAAGCAAACCGGATCCTGGGTGTTCTCGGAGTAGTGATCCTGGCTGCGGCCTATTATATTGCGGTAAGCATCGAAAATCCGATTATGGCCATATTATGGTTCTTCGTAGCGGTAATCATGGTGATCATTGCCACTTATCTGTTAATGATCTCCGGAAGCGTGCTCTTTTGCCGTTTATTGCAGAAAAACAAAAAGTATTATTATGCTCCAAAGCACTTTGTGTCTGTTTCCTCCATGGTATACAGGATGAAGAGAAACGGTGCGGGACTTGCTTCCATTGCGATCATCGCAACCATGGTCCTGGTAATGACATCTGCCGCTTCCTGCCTGTGGTTTGGTACTCAGGATATTCTGAACAAAAGATATCCAGCAGAGATCAATTTATCCATAAGGTTCTATAAGGATGGATATCTTGAAACGGAAAAGCTGGAAAAAATGAGAAGTATCATAGAAAGCTTCAGGGAAAAAACGGGGTCTGAAACGAAGTTGATCATAGATATGCCTTGTATTCAGACATATGCCTTGGAGGCGGAAAACGGTTTGCTTATCACGCCTTATGACGATTCAACTTTCTTTAATCGTGGAAGATCCATAAGTTTTATATCTATAGATGACTATAACAGGGAGACGGGACAGGATGCAGTTCTGAATGATGGTGAAGCGCTTGTCTTTTCAAAGGGCTTCAGCCTTAAGAGTGATGACGTGGTGCTGAATACTGAAACCCGTTCGCTTAAGCTCAAGCCGGCAAATCACGGGGAAAAGAAATATTTCACCTATAACGGCGCGGAAGACCTGTTTCCTCAGATGACTCTTGTTGTGTCGGATCTGAGCGTTGTTGAGAAATTACTGGAAAATAGGGAGAAGGATTATAGTATCTCAAGAATATGGGCATACAGCTTCGATTTAGCGCAATCTCCTTTAAGTGAGGAAGAATATGCCAAAAGCTTAAGAAAGAGCATCGAGGAGGCAGCTCCTGATTCTTTCGACGACGGTACGGATTATTTGATAATCTGGGAGATAAGAGAGAATGAAGCGTCGGAGTATATAGCGCTTAACGGAAGCCTGTTCTTTATCGGATGCGTGCTCAGCGTGGTATTTATCTTTGCTGCGGTCCTCATCATCTACTACAAGCAGATCTCCGAAGGCTACGAAGACTGCAAGCGCTTCGAAGTGATGCGTAAAGTGGGCATGACCAAAAAAGACATAAAGAGCAGCATCAATTCACAGCTTCTGGCAGTGTTCTTCATCCCTTTGATCTTTGCGGGACTTCACCTTTGCTTTGCCTTCCCCATGATCGATAAAGTGCTGATGCTCTTTGGGCTGCTGAACAAAGGTCTTTTCCTCCTCACAACATCCATAACCTTCGCCATGTTTGCAGTGTTCTACACAATAGTTTATAAAGCGACATCAAACGTGTACTATAACATCGTTACTGCCGCAAAATGACACCCGGGGACGGGGTTAGAGGTTCACTTTTTGAGCCTTGGGTGACCCACTAACCCCGTCACCCAAGGCTCAAAAAGTGAACCCCTAACCCCGTCCCCGGGTGTCATTTATAGGTATACTCACAATATACTTCCTCAAAAGGAATATAATCCCCCAGTTGGCTGCTTACTATTCCCCATTCAAGCTTTTTCCAGGTAACGGTATCGTCATTTACCAGAACATATTTGTCGTAATCAGTAAATAGTGCGGTGGGAGATGAGGGCTTGCCCGTAAAGTGCATCAGATATTTCCAGGAAGAAGCGGGGGTGTCGTAGCCGGGCTGTTCTTCCGGGGTATATCCCAACTCGGTGGAATGCATGGGATAGAGCAAATATTGCTCCCCGTCATAGTTAAGTTCCTTTAAGAAAAGCATGGGATAATCTTCTTTTACCGATTCGTAATATTCTTCGGAAGCCCGTTCTTTGTCCAACGTATAGTAGTGGGCAATTCTGACGGAGGCTTGTTCGCCGGCAGAAACTTTTTTGTAGAATTCCTGCCACCTGTCCTTTCCCTGGGTGACGCTGCCGTTTTTCATAACGACAAACCCGTTCTCTATAGCTTTTTCAAGCTCGTTTTTGTCTGAACGGGTGGTGGGGACATAATATATAAGGGATTCTTCCCTAAAACTCCCGTCTTTTGTGGTTGAAATGCAGTAAAGCCTTGTGTCGTCCGGATATTCCGCAATTCTGTAGATCTTATGCTCGTAGTTTTCGCCTATGCCTTGTTCGATAAATTCATATATGAGCTCTGTCTTTGTAAGATGGTCATCCCATCGCGAAAAAATGCCGTAACGATAGATACGGTTTTCTATGGGGATAAAGAAGTAACTACCCAGGGCGCCGGTCTTATCCGTATCATAGGGGATCTTGGGGTCTGAGATCGGGGTAGTTTCTTCCGGTTGACGGTCGTATGAAAACGGTTTTTTATCCAAAGTCACACTCGGCTTCAGCACATCTCCGCCCTTCAGGTCATAAAACGGAAACCCTGCCGAATCTTCCGCAATGTAGATCAGCGCGCCATCCTTGATCTCAAAATAATTGGCTTTGGAAGATTCCGGATCCCCGACCACAACTTTATTATCTTCAACTTTCCATGTGGTAACAGGCAAGACACTGCTGTACAGAGGCTGGGAATAGATGCAGGTACCGTCTTCGTAAAGGCTTAGGCTGAAGAAGGAGTTTGCAGCCCCATTTGGTCCGACGTAGGCATATTTTTTGCCGGCTATATCAGCTGCTTTTACCTCCGCATTTTTTTCACGGCTGCCGCAGGCCGTAAGTAGGGTAAACAGGCATATCAATACACAACCGATGATCTTTTTCATAATTCATCCTTTCCAGCCTCAGGCATTTGTAACAAGGGTAACAATGATGACCATGATCAGCACGGTAAAGCCAATGGCTGAAAATCCGGTCATCTGTTTATAGGACAATATATTTTCAATCCTGGTCCTGACCTTCGCACCACCGAAAGCAGACACAAAGAGATTCTTGCTTTGCGAGCAGGAAAGCAGCACCCGGGCATATTGTTTCTGTTCCGGTACGTCATATCCTGCGATAGCTTTTTCATCGCAGGCCAGCTCAAGGTCTGCTAAAAAGGCTTTCAGGAAAATCCAGGAAAAAGGGTTGAGCCAATGTATGCCTGCTGCAATAAATCCAAGAAGTCGCCACAGGTTGTCTTTCCGGCGGATGTGGGCGTTTTCGTGGGCGAGGATGTACTTTTCGTCTTCTTCGCTATAATTTGCCGGCAGGACGATCCTGGGGCGTAGCACCCCATAAACAGCAGGAGAATCTACCTTGTCGGAAACGAACACGTTGTCCTTCAGGGGCTTGGCGTCCCTTATGGCGTGCAGGGTGGTGGCATATATGATCGCAAAAGTTATGAGGATCGCAACGGCGACAGTGACCCAGATCGCGCCCGTCACCTTAAATACCGTGTCCAATATGTTGACCTTGTAGGTGATGGGAGAGTAATCGGCAGCCGCCATGATGGAGTTTGATATGGTAAAGGACATGAAGTCCGTGGGGGCGTACACAGTCACGGTCTTGGTGGTGAATTTCGAGATCAGGGTCATGAGGCTGTAGGGGCTGCTGAGGCCCACGGGGATGACCATCCGGATAAAGGGAACGACCCACAGGAAAACAAAGATCCGGCGGGGGATCGCCTTTATTTTTCTTAAAAGCATCACAATAAGCCCCATTACTGTGGCGATGATACTCATATTAAATACCCAATAACAGATCTCTCCGATCATGGAACTCCCTCCGGCTTATTTAAGCAATTCCTTAAGTTCTTTTACTTCTTCCTCCGAAAGCTTCTCATCCTCCAACAGTGCGGAAAACAGCGCCTTTCTCGATCCGCCGAAGACCTTGTTTAAAAGTGATGTCGCTTCCTTTTTTTGCATTTCCGCCTGGGAAACCAATGCCGTGCATATGAATCCCGGATCCTCCCGGAGGATCAGGCCCTTCACTTCAAGCTTATTCAAAACCGTATAAGTCGTGTTCTTATTCCATCCTATGGACTCCGCCGCTATAAGGCTTATCTCCTTTGCGGAAAGTGATCCCCGCTCCCACAGTATCTCCATTATTTTTGCTTCGCTGTCAAAAAGATTATTCTTCATTTCATCACCTCTGGACTATTACTATAGTCCAGACTATCACGATAGTCTCACTTTGTCAATACCAAAATGACACCCGGGGACGGGGTTAGGGGTTCATTTTTTAGCGGGGGACACCCCCTTTGCCACCTGCTCAAAAAGGCAACAAAAAAGTGCAGATGTCAGAGTTAATTACTCTCTAACAACTACACTTTTATGGTACTAAAAAGCCCGGGGATTTCCCCGGGCTTAGATATTTATATATTAATAATTGTCGGAGGAAATTTCGAAGAAGCTCTTCGGATGAGCACAAACGGGGCAAACTTCAGGAGCCTTGGTTCCAACAACGATGTGTCCGCAGTTGCGGCACTCCCAAACCTTAACTTCTGACTTCTCGAATACCTTCTGTGCTTCAACGTTAGCAAGAAGCGCACGATATCTCTCTTCGTGTCTCTTCTCGATCTTGGCTACCATACGGAACTTAGCTGCAAGACCCTTGAATCCTTCTTCCTCAGCTGTCTTAGCAAAACCTTCGTACATGTCTGTCCACTCATAGTTCTCGCCTTCAGCTGCTGCCTGAAGATTTGCTGCTGTATCACCGATACCGTCCAGTTCCTTGAACCAGAGCTTTGCATGCTCCTTCTCGTTGTCTGCGGTCTTAAGGAAGATCTCAGCCATCTGCTCGAAGCCCTCTTTCTTTGCTACAGATGCAAAGTAGGTGTACTTGTTTCTTGCCTGTGACTCACCGGCAAAAGCGGCCTGAAGATTCTTCTCGGTCTGTGTTCCTGCATATTTACTCATTTAAGTTCCTCCTTTATTGGATAGATGTTATATGTTGCTTGTTGGTACCCCACATTATCCTTTAAATAAAGATAAGTGTCAAGAAAAAAAATATAAAGTGCCACGGAAATGAGCCTTTGGG
>JAFSWD010000061.1 GCA_017444675.1 Lachnospiraceae bacterium | reverse complement strand
TATCTTCTTCTGTGCTCTTTCAATGGCATTCGAAAGCATCTTGTGATGAAGTTCTTCTCCCTCGGGGAAGCCCAGGGAATTGAAGATGTTCATAAGATTTTCGGCGCCGAAGAGTCTTAAGAGATCGTCCTCAAGTGAAATATAGAATCTGGATTCACCGGGATCCCCCTGACGTCCCGCACGCCCGCGGAGCTGGTTATCTATACGTCTGGACTCATGTCTTTCAGTACCTATGATCTTAAGACCGCCCAGTTCCACAACGCCTTCGCCCAGTTTAATATCTGTACCACGACCCGCCATGTTGGTGGCAATGGTAACAGCACCCTTTTGGCCGGCATCGGCGATGATCTCGGCTTCAAGCTCATGGAATTTTGCATTCAATACTTTATGAGGGATGCCTCGGCGACGCAGATACTCACTGACTTCCTCAGAAGCCTCGATGGTAACCGTACCTACGAGAACGGGCTGTCCCTTTGCATGCGCCTGGGCAACCGATTCCGCAATGGCATTTAACTTTTCTCTCTTTGTTTTATATACAGCATCTTCATGATCGATACGTTTTACGGGAACATTTGTGGGAACCTCCACAACGTCCATTCCGTAGATCTCACGGAATTCCTGTTCCTCGGTAAGTGCCGTACCTGTCATGCCGGCTTTCTTTTCATACTTATTAAAGAAGTTCTGGAAAGTAATGGTGGCCAGCGTCTGAGACTCACGCTTGATCTTAACGTGTTCCTTAGCTTCAATGGCCTGGTGAAGTCCGTCGGAATAACGACGTCCCGGAAGGATACGTCCTGTAAAGTCATCTACGATAAGTACTTCGTCATCCTTTACAACATAGTCCTTGTCCCTGAACATGAGATTATGAGCTCTGAGGGCAAGAATGATATTGTGCTGGATCTCAAGGTTCTCGGGATCGGCCAGATTTTCGATCTTAAAGAACTGCTCTACCTTTCTTACGCCTTCCTCGGTAAGGTTAACGTTCTTATCCTTTTCGTTTACTACAAAGTCGCCGGACTCCTGGGATTCCTCACCCATGATTATATCCATCTTGGAAAGTTCTTTTTCCGTACCGCGCTTTAACTGACGGGCAAGAATGTCGCAAGCCTCATAGAGTTTGGTGGACTTGCCGCTCTGTCCGGAAATGATGAGAGGTGTTCTGGCTTCATCGATAAGGATGGAGTCGACCTCGTCGATGATGGCATAGGGCAGGCCTCTTAAAACCAGCTGCTCCTTGTAGATGACCATGTTGTCACGGAGATAATCAAATCCAAGTTCGTTATTTGTTGCATATGTAATGTCGCAATTATATGCTTCTCTTCTTTCTTCGCTTGTCATACTGTTAAGGATACATCCTACGGTAAGACCAAGGAAGCGATGTACCTGTCCCATCCACTCCGCATCACGGTGTGCCAGGTAATCGTTACATGTGACCACATGTACACCGTTTCCGCTCAGTGCATTAAGATAGGAGGGAAGGGTTGCCATAAGGGTTTTACCTTCACCTGTTTTAAGTTCCGCTATTCGTCCCTGATGAAGGATGATACCACCGATGATCTGCACCTTAAAGTGCTTCATCCCCAGTGTTCTGCCGGCTGCTTCGCGTACCACCGCATAGGCTTCCACAAGGATATCATCCAGTGTCTCTCCGTTCTTTAATCTTTTTCTGAATTCATCGGTTTTTCCCCTAAGCTGCTCATCGGTAAGAGCTGCCATCTCCGCATCAAGTGCCATGACCTTGTCCGCAATGGGAGTGATCCTTTTCAATTCTCTCTCACTGTGCGTACCGAATATCTTTGTAACAATGCTCAATTTTATTTCCTCCAAACGTAGGTTAAATGTTCGGTCAAAAGAAAGCGCTCCTTCCTTTGACCGGTTCTTGAGTCCAAAACCCCAAAATTATCCTTTATTATAGCATTTTGCTCTGTTCTTATCAATAAGCTAAAATTTAACTTATTGTAAATGTTTACTGTTCACAGATATACAACACACTAATACTCCTAAAGCCGGCTTCCGAAGGACTCAAGCATGTCCCCATTTTCGCAATTTTATTTTTTGGGATTTGCTTATTGACAATCAAAACCTTTGTGCATTATTCACAAAAATCCGCTCTTCGTAAGGTGTAGAATAAATTTTCGGCGCAAAGTTGCGCAAAACTTATCCACAGCCCAAACCACTGTTTTTGCCCTTAAAAGTGAGTTATTCGCAAAGTTATCCACATTTTCCACCGATTATACTATCAAAGTGGAATGATTCTACACCGAAATAATGCAAAATTTTACTTGTAAATATTCACGAAATCTTGCCCAAACCCTCTTTTATAAGTATTCCTACTTGACACGTATTTTTTCAGAAAATTTCGACAGAAATAAATAAACTTTCTGTAAACTACTCATCCCGTCCTTGAAAATGATCCACCGATATGGTATCATTGAGACAGGTTAAAAACCCAAGGTTTTCAGCCTAATCAACTTAATAAAGGGAGTGATTGTATGCGCATTAACACGTATGGCAAAAACATTGATGTAACCAAAGGCATGAAGAACATGGTGGAGGAAAAACTGGGTAAACTGGAACATTACTTTAAACCCGAGACCGAGGTCCATGTAACCTTCAGTGTCCAAGGCGGAAAGCAGAAGGTCGAAGTTACAATTCCTCTTAAAGGTACCACGATCCACGCCGAAGAAGAAAGCGAAGACATGTACGCTTCCATCGACATGATTGAAGACACTATAGAAAGACAGTTAAGGAGGTACAGAAAGAAACTGATAGATAAAAAGCAGTCTGCTGCAGCTGCAAGCTTTGCGGATGCTTTTACTGTTGAAGACGATGAGGCGGATGAAGAGATCCGTATCGTCAGAAACAAGAGATTTGATATGAAGCCCATGGATGTGGAAGAGGCTTGTGTTCAGATGGAACTTTTGAATCACACCTTCTTCGTATTCAGAAACGCCGAAACCAACGAGATCAACGTTGTTTACAAGCGTAAGGGCAATACATACGGACTGATAGAACCCGAAGGATTTTAGAATCTTCGTGGGATAACATAAGACGAAGGCCGCCGGATATCCCGGCGGCCGATGTTTTTTATTTTATTCTTTTTACAACAGGCTCAAACTCGATCCTAAACTTGGGAAGTTCTTTTATCGTCTTATAGTAATTGATCGGATCATCTTCATTCTCGCCTGTGGCAGGAGGAGCGAACAGCTTCACCTGAACCTTCGTTTCTCCCTTAAGTTTCTTCTTATAAAAAGCTTCCATCATATCTATGCATTTGGTACCGGGAGCTTTATAGAACCACTGACCGTTCACTTCCATCATAAGATTGTAATCCACGGCTTCATTCTCAAAGTAAGCTTCAAAGAACACCGGATTCCCGGGAAGCTCAAATTCCATGGCGATACCCTCCGCATCCTCTCCTCCTCCGAAGCGAAGTTTCACCTCTTCCTTCTTCTTGACCGTCTTTCCTTTTTTTATCACCGGCAGGAGGTCGGGTTCATTTATAAGCTCAATATAATAATCCATAAGAGGCTGACGCACTCCCACATGCTTATCATTGGGATCCTCGGTCTCAAGTCCCAGCCTTCCTCTGTCTCTGAACTGATAGAAAGTAAAGCCCTTGAACCAGTCATCCGGATCTTTCTTCAGCATATCCATGAATTCCTTCATCATTTTAATCTGGTCATAAGGTCCGGTAACATCTCCGTCAGCATTTAATTCCGCCATCACAAAGGGCTTGGACTTTCCGTTGTTGAGCTCGGTATATCTTTTCCAGCTCCTCTTGGTCTTTTCATATACTTCCGATACGGAATATCTTGCAAAGCTGTTTCCGCCTTTTTCCGCCACATCATAGGGCCATCCCCAGTGGAGAGCCAGATATTTGTCCACAGACCATATGTCTGCTTCAAGGATAGTATCCTTAAACTCTTCCTCCATGGTAATGGTGTTACTGTTAAGGTCTTCTATGCCTCCCACACAGGTAATGGTCTTTACATTGGGAGCTTCTTCCTTGATAAGCTTTGATGCATGGCAGAAAAACTCACCGATCTCCTTATAGGTGGCACGCTTTGTAAAGGAAAACCAGTTACCGGTAGCTTCATGATTTATCCTAAGCTCGATACGTCCAAACTTCTTAAGATCCCGGCCTATGGCCCTTAGATGTTCATCGCTGACCTTGGGGTCTATGGTAAGAGTCAGGATAACATCCATACCGTGACGCCTTATCTCCCTGATCTGTTTAAACACCTCCGCCTCCGGATCACCGTTAAGTCCGCCTCCGTAGGGAAAATAATCATCATAGGGATAATCCCAGGCAAAACCCACATTCTTATCCTTAAATGCCACACTTGCTCTTTCGGGCCATCCCTCGTCATTGGGATAATAACAATACATGAGGTTTATAGCTCTGTGAGGTCTGCCGAGTGCATGAAGGATGTAATCCTGATTTACGTACTCTCCTCTCTCACTGCCGTCGCAAAGATCAAGGGAAAACTTTGCGTGTTTCATTTCAATTCTGTAGATCCTTTCGGGGGTCATGGTATTCATGGGTTATCCTTTCCTTATTTGTTATGATCAAAACCAAAACGGGCACAAGGACATTCAGTCTTAAGCTTCCCCTGCCCACGCTCCCAAATATAACATAAGGGCTGATTTTAATCAGCCCTTATTATTAGATATCATTTAAATTATTTTGTAGCTACGTCATCGAATACATCCTTAAGTGCAGGATAGATCTTCTTCCATACATTGTATTTAACTTCGTATTTCCTGACAAGATCTGCATCCGGCGAAAGTTTGTCGGAAACCTTAACGATCTTATCGGTAGCTTCCTCGACATTTTTATATTCGCCACATCCCACTGCAGCAAGGATAGCTGCCCCGTAGCCGGGTCCTTCTTCGCTGTTCATGATCTCAACATTAACATTCATAATATTGGCAAGGAGCTTTCTCCAGAGAGGGCTCTTTGCGCCGCCGCCTGTAGCGCGGATGGTATCGATCTTAACACCGAGTGAACGGGCTATCTCAAGGGAATCACGAAGCGCGAAGGTGACGCCTTCAAGAACGGCAAGTGTCATGTCGGATCTTGTGGTATCCATAGTCATTCCCACGAAGCTTCCTCTTGCGTTTGGATTGTTGTGAGGAGTACGCTCGCCCATAAGGTAAGGAAGATAGTAAACATGGTTCTCGCCCAACTCACCTATGTTCTTCTGTTCACCG
>JAFSWD010000060.1 GCA_017444675.1 Lachnospiraceae bacterium | reverse complement strand
TACAACGCCGCCTGGTGTTGCATCTTTAACGGTGGCTATAATGGTATCTCCGATCCCGGCGTATCTTCTTGTGGAACCGCCGACAACCCTGATGCAAAGAATTTCCTTGGCACCGGTATTATCCGCAACTTTTAATCTGGTTTCCTGCTGTACCATGCTGTCAATCTCCTTCCATCAAAATTATTTAGCCTTCTCTATGACCTTAACCAGTCTCCATCTCTTTGTCTTGGAAAGAGGTCTTGTCTCCATTACCCTTACGGTATCTCCTATATTGCACTCATTGTTTTCATCATGTGCATGAAGCTTATAGGTCTTCTTAACGATCTTCTTGTATAAGGGGTGCTTTACATTGTCCACAACTGCTACCGTAATGGTCTTATCCATCTTATTGCTTATGACCTTGCCGGTACGTGTTTTTCTTAAATTTCTTTCTTCCACTTCAATCTCCTTTCGTAAACATCGTGACTGATTGCGGAGCAATCAGCAAGAGCGGCTTGCAACGTCATCATATCTTCTATTGCCGCTCGGTCTCCTTTCAACGCCTCAAGCCTGAGCAGCTTTTTCGGTGATCAAAGTCTGTATCCTGGCTATGTTTCTTCTTACCTGCTTGATCCTGCTTGTATTGTCAAGCTGGTTGGTAGCGTTCTGGAACCTTAAATTGAAAAGCTCCTTCTTTGCAGCGACTAACTCCTCTGAAAGCTCGGCTGCTGATTTATTTCTCATATCTGTTACAAACTTATCTGTCTTCATTTCACTTCACCGCCCTCTCTGGCTGCAACCTCTTTATTCAGATCAGCCTTGGAAACGATCCTGCACTTGCAGGGAAGTTTATGGGAAGCAAGGCGCAGCGCCTCTTTTGCTGTTTCCTCGGGAACTCCAGCTATCTCAAACATAACTCTGCCCGGCTTAACAACAGCAGCCCAATACTCTACAGCTCCTTTACCGGAACCCATACGGGTCTCAGCGGGCTTTGCCGTGATGGGCTTATCCGGAAAGATCTTTATCCAGACCTGTCCGCCACGCTTTACGTATCTTGTCATGGCTACACGGGCTGCCTCTATCTGGTTCGAACGGATCCAGCAGGGATCCAGTGCCACTATACCATATTCACCGTAGGTGATCGTATTACCGCTGTTTGCCTGTCCCCTCATGGAACCGCGCATCTGCTTACGGTGTTTTACTCTTTTGGGCATTAACATTATTGATCGCCCCCTTCCTTAAATATGCCGGAATTCTTATTATCCGCACCGTTGTTCTTTCCGGGAAGTATCTCTCCCTTATATATCCATACCTTTACTCCTACCTTGCCGTAGGTCGTATCAGCCTCTGCGAAGCCATAATCGATATCAGCCCTGAGGGTCTGAAGCGGAATGGTTCCTTCGGAATAGAACTCTCTTCTCGCGATATCGGCTCCTCCGAGTCTTCCTGAAACGGAAGCCTTAATGCCCTTTGCTCCGTTCTTTAAAGATCTCTGCATTGCAGACTTCATAGCACGTCTGAAGGAAATACGTCCCTCCAGCTGCTGGGCTATATTCTCTGCAACAAGCTGGGCCTCCATATCGGGTCTCTTGATCTGCTTGATCTCGATCTCGATATTCTTGCCGGTCTGCTTTGCAAGGGCCTTCTTTGTGTCCTCTATATCCTTTCCGCCTTTACCGATAACGATACCAGGCTTGGAAGTGAACACTATAGCCTTTGCGCGTCCCGCCGTATTCCTTTCGATCTCGATCTTTGAAATACCTGCGGAATAAAGCTTTTTCTTCAAATACTTTCTGATGTTGTAATCTTCAACAAGATAGTCAGCAAAGTCTCCCTCTGCGTACCACTTTGAATCCCAATCCTTTATTATTCCGACTCTTAAGCCGTGGGGATTAACCTTCTGTCCCATTAATATCTCCTTTCAATCCACTTGCCTTACTTTTCGTCCAGTATTACCGTGATATGGCTCATTCTCTTCTGAATTCTGTAAGCCCTGCCCTGTGCCCTGGGCTGTATCCTCTTCATTATCGGACCCCTGCCCGCAAAGCACTCGGCTATATAAAGACTGTTTCTGTTTAATCCGTTGTTATTCTCGGCGTTAGCTGCCGCGGATTCGACAAGCTTCTTGATAACGGATGAAGCATATCTGGGATTATATGTCAGGATCGCCAGGGCCTCATTTAAGCTCTTACCCCTTATTGCGTCGAGTACGAAGCAGGCCTTCTGCTCCGGAATTCTGGCAAAGGATAACTTTGCTGAAGGTCTCGTATCCTTATTTTCGTTTCTCTCTCTCTTTATTTGAGTTCTGTGCCCTCTAGACATCTCTTCCTCCTTTGATCCCTTAGTTTACTTGGGATGTCTTCGCGTTACCCGAATGTCCTCTGTATGTACGCGTGCTGACAAACTCACCAAGCTTATGGCCTACCATGTCTTCCGTGATATATACGGGGACATGCTTTCTTCCGTCATGGACAGCGATCGTGTGTCCTACGAAAGAGGGAAAGATCGTAGATCTGCGAGACCATGTCTTCAGCACCTCTTTGCTACCGGAAGCGTTCATTGCATCTATTTTCTTTAAAAGGCTCTCATCCGCGAAAGGTCCTTTTTTAAGTGAACGTGACATTAATTATCCTCCTTATACCCTTTAAACATTTAAGGCTTTACCGTTTCTTCTTCTTACAATGAGTTTATTTGAAGCCTTCTTCCTCTTCCTGGTCTTGTATCCCAATGCAGGCTTGCCCCAAGGGGTACTCGGTCCGGGACGTCCGATAGGCGATCTTCCTTCACCACCACCGTGAGGATGGTCATTGGGGTTCATGACTGAACCACGAACGTGGGGCCTGATGCCCATATTGCGAACTCTTCCGGCTTTTCCGTAATTAATGAGGTTGTGGTCTATGTTTCCGACTGTTCCGACTGTAGCCCTGCACTCTATCGGCACCATTCTCATTTCGCCCGAAGGCAGCTTAAGGGTCGCGTATTTGCCCTCCTTAGCCATGAGCTGTGCTGCGGTACCGGCTGAACGGACCATCTGGCCGCCCTTTCCGGGGAACATCTCTATATTGTGAACGTTTGTACCTACCGGGATATTTGTAAGCGGCAGGCAGTTTCCTACTCTGATCTCGGCTTCGGGGCCGCTGTGAAGCTCAGCTCCTACCTTCAGACCTTCGGGAGCGAGAATGTATCTCTTCTCACCGTCCGCGTAGTACAGAAGAGCTATATTGGCTGTTCTGTTGGGATCGTATTCGATGCCCTTTACTATTGCGGGTACTCCGTCCTTATCGTTTCTCTTGAAATCGATGATCCTGTACTTTATCTTGGCTCCGCCGCCTCTGTGGCGAACGGTTATCTTACCCTGGTTATTTCTTCCCGAATTCTTCTTTAAGGAAACGACAAGTGATTTTTCAGGCTTACTCTTTGTGATCTCTGAGAAATCGGAACCTGTCATGTGCCTTCTCGAAGGCGTATACGGGTTATATGTTTTAATTCCCATCGTCTTACTCCTTTACTATCGAACTGCACTCAAGGCATCCTTGTGCAGCCCATAATCATTAATTTGTTTATATCTTAAAGTCCTGTGAACAGCTCGATATCCTTGCTTTCCTCTGTCAGCTGTACATAAGCCTTCTTTTTCTTTGCAGTCTTTCCGACTACCATGCCTCTTCTCTTTTTCTTTCCGCCGATGTTCATGGTATTGACGCTCTTTACCTTGGCTCCCTCAAACATCTTTTCAACGGCTTCCTTTATCTGGCTCTTATTAGCCTCGGGATGAACATAGAATGTATACTTCTTGTCTGCCATAAAGCTCATGGATTTCTCCGTGATTACCGGCTTGAGTATAACATCATAATACTGAAGACTGGCCATTATGCATACACCTCCTCAATCTTCGCTACCGCAGCCTTTGTTGCAATGACTGTCGAGTACTTCATTATATCGTAGGTGTTGATCGTGTTGATCTGTGCCGTCTTGACACCCTCGATATTTCTTGCGCTCATGATAACTGTCCTGTCAAGGCTGTCAAGAATGACCAGAGCCTTGTTGACCTTAAGATTATCGAGCACCTCTTTAAACTTCTTCGTCTTTATCTCATCCATCTTGAGCTCGTCAAGAACGATGAACTTCTCATCCTGAACCCTTGAAGTGAGCGCCGACTTAAGGGCCAGCCTCTTCTCCTTCTTATTTAACTTGAATGAGTAATCCCTCGGTACGGGAGCGAATACAACTCCGCCGCCCTTCCACTGGGGTGATCTTGTCGAACCCTGTCTTGCATGACCGGTTCCCTTCTGTCTCCAGGGCTTCCTTCCGCCGCCTGATACCTCAGACCTTGTCTTGGCCTTCTGTGTTCCCTGACGCTTGTTGGCAAGCTGCTGAACCACTGCCATGTGTACAAGGTGCTCGTTTACTTCAACACCGAATACCGCATCGTTTAAGTCCATCTTGCCTACTTCTTCGCCTTTAATATTGTAAACAGATACGTTAGCCATCTGTGTGCTCCTCCTTCCTTGCAAAGACTAGGCAATAGTCTTTACAGTCTCCTTTATTGTAACCAGTGCCTTCTTGGGTCCGGGTACCGCACCCTTAACAAGAAGCAGGTTGTTCTCTGCATCTACCCTGACTATCTCAAGGTTCTGGATGGTTATCCTCCTGTTACCCATCTGGCCGGGCATTCCCTTTCCCTTGAATACACGGCTGGGACTTGAACAGGCTCCGTTACTACCCTGATGGCGATGGAACTTGGAGCCGTGAGCCATGGGACCCCTGTGCTGGCCGAGCCTCTTGATGGTGCCCTGGAAGCCCTTACCCTTTGAGATCGCGGTTGCATCAACCTTGTCGCCAACCTCAAAGATATCTGCCTTTATCTCCTGAGCAAGTGAATACTCAGCTGAGTTCTCAAACCTGAACTCTCTCACGAACCTCTTGCCCGAAACACCGGCCTTGTCGAAGTGTCCCTTCTGAGCCTTGTTAATACCGTGCCTGTGGATCACTTCCTTCTTACCGGACTTATCCTTATTGATGATCCTTTCCTTCTTGTCCATGAATCCAACCTGGACTGCATTGTAGCCGTCGTTCTCCTCGGTCTTGACCTGAGTTACAACACAGGGACCCGCAGAAAGTACGGTTACGGGAACGAGCACACCGTCTTCATTGAAGATCTGTGTCATTCCGACCTTTGTTGCAAGTATTGCTTTCTTCATTGATTAACCTCCTTTTTATCCTACAGCGGACCGCTTCTATAATAAGAAGCGTTCATACTAGCAGGAGTTATTTGTTCTTCATCTTGATGTCGATATACACACCTGCGGGCATCTCGAGCCTTGACAGTGAATCAACCGTCTTCTGGGTAGGTGTAAGAATATCGATGAGCCTCTTATGAGTCCTCTGCTCGAACTGCTCGCGGCTGTCCTTATACTTATGAACAGCACGAAGGATAGTAACCACTTCCTTCTTGGTAGGAAGGGGCACGGGACCTGAAACCTCTGATCCGTTCTTCCTTACAGTTTCGATGATCTTCTTGGCCGATGCGTCTACCAGCTGATGATCATAAGCCTTAAGTGTGATTCTCATTACCTGAGTTGCCATAAAAAAAGTCGCCTCCTTTTCGCACTTTTGTAGATAAGTACGACAAGCGGTGACTGTACACTCTCCCGTGTGTGTCCTAAACGATCACGCCTTGAAACTTCCACACGTCGTTTCTGCCCTTGGCAGACTAATGAATTCGTACAGTGACTTGTCGCCAGTTTCCTAACTTGACATTCGCTCCACGGAAAACCTGTTATGATAAACAGCAAACTCGCGCTTCACAGCTATCAATGTCACAGCAAACGCTAGTATACATTAT
>JAFSWD010000004.1 GCA_017444675.1 Lachnospiraceae bacterium | reverse complement strand
AATAAGGACTGTTTTTATATGACAGTGGGGGCGGCGGCTTCACTTTGTATAGTGCTCAAAGCCATCGCCTGCCCGGGAGACGAGTTCATCGTGCCCGCACCTTATTTTCCGGAGTATAAATGCTGGATAGAGAACACGGCAAATGCCAAGTGTGTGCTGATCCCCGCAGACCCCACAAGTTTTCAGATCAATTTCGGAGAATTGGAAAAGAGCCTTTCCAAAAACACCAAGGCAGTCATTATAAACAGCCCCAACAATCCCAGCGGAGCTGTTTATTCCGAGGAGACCGTTAAAAAACTGGCCTCTGTTTTGGAAGACGCGGAAAAGAAATGGGGTCATCCCATTTATCTCATTTCCGACGAGCCTTACAGAGAGATAGTCTTTGACGGATTTAAGCTTCCTTTTGTAACAAAGTATTACAAGAATACATTTATATGCTATTCCTTCTCAAAATCACTTTCTCTTCCGGGGGAAAGAATAGGATATGTGCTTATCCCCGATGAGATGGAGGATAACAGGGATGTGTATGCTGCTGTCTGCGGCGCAGGAAGGATCCTGGGATATGTAAACGCTCCTTCCCTTTTCCAGAGAGTTGCCGGAAAATGTGTCGGTAAAACAGCGGATATATCAATATATAACAGAAACAGAGATGTGCTTTATAACGGTCTCGTCGAATCGGGCTATTCATGCGTAAAGCCTCAGGGTGCTTTTTATATGTTTCCCAAAGCGCCGGAAGAGAATGAATATGCCTTCTGTGAAAAGGCAAAAAAGTACGACCTTCTTCTGGTTCCCGGAACGGATTTCGGCTGTCCGGGACATGTGCGCATAGCTTATTGCGTTCAGACAGAGACCATAGAGCGAGCTCTGCCCGTATTTAAAAAACTTGCTGCCGATTACGGCATCAGATAGAGAAAGGAAAGACATAAAATGGATTGTAAGATCACAAACGTTCGCGAGATATTCCGCGAGAAAGAAAAATACCTGGGTAAGGAAGTTACCGTGGGAGGATGGGTAAGAAGTATCAGAGATTCCAAGAACTTCGGATTCATCGTTCTTAACGACGGTACTTTTTTCGAGCCCCTTCAGATCGTTTATCATGATACACTGGATAATTTCGAAAGCATATGTAAACTCAACGTGGGCGCTGCTATCATCGTTACAGGAACCCTTGTTCCCACGCCCGAAGCAAAACAGCCCTTTGAGATCCAGGCAACTTCCGTATTTGTTGAAGGAGAGTCCACACCCGACTATCCCTTGCAGAAGAAGCGCCACACTCTTGAGTATCTGAGGACCATCACACACTTAAGACCCAGGACAAATACCTTTGAGGCGGTGTTCAGGATCCGTTCCCTGGCTGCATACGCTATTCACAAGTTCTTCCAGGAAAGAGATTTTGTTTATGTTCATACACCCATCATCACAGGCAGTGACTGTGAAGGCGCGGGCGAAATGTTCCAGGTTACGACTCTGGATCTTAACAACCTTCCCAAAACCGAAGAGGGCAAAGTGGATTTTTCCAAGGACTTCTTCAATAAGCCGGTTAACCTCACCGTTTCAGGTCAGCTGAACGGCGAAAACTATGCCATGGCTTTTAAGAATATCTATACCTTCGGACCCACTTTCAGAGCGGAGAATTCCAACACCACCCGTCATGCGGCGGAGTTTTGGATGATCGAGCCCGAGATCGCCTTTGCGGACCTTGACGACGACATTATCCTTGCTGAAAGCATGTTGAAATATATCATCAGATACGTGCTTGAGAATGCGCCCGAAGAGATGAATTTCCTTAACCAGTTTGTTGATAAGGAACTGATCGAAAGACTTACCCATGTAATGAATTCCGAGTTCGGTCGTGTTACCTACACCGAAGCCATAAAGCTTCTTTCGGAGCACAACGATGAATTCGATTACAAGGTATCCTGGGGCTGCGATCTTCAGACGGAGCACGAGAGATATCTCACCGAAAAGATCTTTAAGCGTCCCGTATTCGTAACGGATTATCCCAAGGAGATCAAGGCTTTCTACATGAAGCTGAATCCCGACGGAAAGACTGTTGCCGCTACCGACTGCCTTGTTCCCGGTATCGGAGAGATTATCGGCGGAAGCCAGAGAGAGGACAACTACGATCTTCTCCTTAAGAGAATGGAAGAACTGGGCCTTAAGAAGGAAGATTATGATTCCTACCTTGATCTTCGTAAGTACGGTACCGCAAGACATGCAGGCTTCGGTCTCGGTTTCGAGCGCTGCGTGATGTACCTTACCGGCATGGGCAACATCAGAGACGTGCTTCCTTTCCCCAGAACCGTTAACAACTGCGAAAGATAAGATTAATAAGATCAGAGATAAGAGGATCCATGAAGATTACCGTATCAGACATTAAAACCCATGATATAAACCCCGACATGTTCGGACTTTTCTTCGAGGATATAAACTATGCCGCTGACGGCGGTTTATATGCCGAGATGATAGAGAACAGAAACTTTGAGTTTTTTAAGACCACGGGCGACAGAGATGCCTATGCCAATGAATACGACGGCATTTACGGTTGGTACAAGTACCCCAAGGATTGTCCGTTTGTGGTAATGGAAACAAGGACCGTCAATCCCCTTGTGATCGAAAACCCGCACTATCTGCACCTTAAGACCTGCAGGGCAAATTCAGGCTTCACCAATAAGTCCTTTGACGGGCTCTGCCTTAAAAAGGGCGAGGGATACAGAGGCTGTTTCTGGATGAACACTCCCGCCTATACCGGCGAAGTGAATGTGATCATTGAGAAAAACAAGGATATCATTTACAAAGAGACCTTTGATGTTTCCGCAGAGGACGGCTGGAAGGAATACAAGTACTCCTTTAAAGCACCCTTTACGGTTAAAGGCGCGCAGCTGGTGATCACCCTGTCTGCAAGCGGAGAAGCGGACTTCGACTTTATTTCCCTTTTCCCTGAAAATGCGGTTATGGGCGTGTTCAGAAAAGATCTGGCGGATCTTCTTAAAGACCTGAAGCCCGGTTTCCTGCGATTCCCCGGTGGTTGCATCATAGAGGGGAATACCCTGGAAAACAGATATCAGTGGAAGAAGAGCGTGGGAGATCCCAAGAGCAGGGTTTCTAATTGGAACAGATGGGCAGTTCACGGAAATAACAAAGAAAACAACTTTACAAGCAGATTCTCTCATTACAATCAGACACTGGGCCTGGGTTACTTCGAGTACTTCCGTCTTTGCGAATACATCGGAGCGAAGGCACTGCCTGTTATAAATGTGGGTCTTGCCTGCCAGTACATGTCTTCGGAATTGGTGGAGACCACGGATCCCGCATTTTATGATTACGTTCATGATGCTCTGGATCTCATAGAATTCGCCAACGGAGATCTTGGAACCAAGTGGGGTTCTTTAAGAGCACGTATGGGACATCCAGAACCCTTTAACCTTGAGTTTTTGGGCATCGGAAACGAGCAGTGGGAAACAGAGAAAGTAAATTTCTTTGAAAGATATACCATTTTTGAAAAAGCTATACATTCCAAGTATCCCGATATCAAACTCATCGGATCCGCAGGACCCGATGTAAATACAGAGAGATATGAGGCTGCCTGGAACTTCTATCGTGAAAATAAGCATAAGCCCAATTTCACCTATGCAATAGACGAGCATTACTATATGCCTCCGGAATGGTTCCTGGAGCATACCCATTTTTATGATGATTATGACAGGGCCGTTAAGGTATTCTCCGGAGAATATGCGGCTCATCCCAAGCGCATAGGTTCCGAAAAGAGCGGAAATACCCTTCAGGGCGCGCTTTCCGAAGCAGCTTTCCTTACCGGCGTGGAGAGAAACTCGGATGTGGTGGTAATGTCCAGTTATGCTCCTCTCTTTGCAAGAGAAGGCTTCGTTCAATGGGCTCCCGACATGATCTGGTTCAATGAGGAAAAAGCCTACGGTACACCCAGTTATCATGTGCAGCGGATGTACTCCAACAACGTGGGAAGCTGGGATCTGGATTCCGACAGCAGCTTTGATTCCGACAATGCCCGGATCTTCTATAATGCATCCTATGATGCAAAGAGGGATGAAGTGATCCTTAAGATAGTAAATGCTTCCGACGAAGATCTTTCCGTGGATATCGAACTGGAAGATTTCCCGGAGATCCAAAAGATCTACGGAACAGAGCTCACAGGAGATTCACCTTGGGCCTACAATTCTTCCGAGTATCCGGACAGAGTGGCTGCAAGACAGCTGGAACTCTCCACGGAAGAGAAGCATATGTTCCCGAAGCAGTCCTTTACCGTACTTCGCTTCGGATTTTAAGGAAAAGCGAGCTTAATAATGTAATGAAAAAGGGGAGTTACCGCGTGACGGCAATCTCCCCTTTAATTAAATGATAAAACCGGGCGCAGGTTTCCGGACTCGCTACGCTGAGGCTTTTGGAACTGTGCTATCAGGTTAAGCAGGCAAGCATTCGGTCTGGTTATTTAAGAATCGACGTACCAGTATAAGCGTTTTTAATTAGCTACACCATCCAATTGCACCAAAATGCCGTATACATGCGCTTTTAGCATGTTTCAAAGGTGGTGTTATTTGAAAACGGTTATACTAGGTTTAAAGGAGTTATGGAGAGATCATGAAAAAAAAGATAAGAAATATCAATATCGGCATGAAAGATGAGTACGGGGATAAAAAAAGATGCCTTGAGATCGCAACCGAGATTATTGAAAGCGGCAGGATCACAGGGCATACTCCGCTTCAGATGGCAGCGGAGATCTATTCTCATCACTATGTATATGT
Source organism: Lachnospiraceae bacterium (assembly GCA_017444675.1). Lineage (GTDB taxonomy): Bacteria > Bacillota > Clostridia > Lachnospirales > Lachnospiraceae > RGIG3528. The sequence goes on along the minus strand of JAFSWD010000004.1, from coordinate 214 downwards.
GCTGATCCCCAAATTACCGAAATTCATAAGAAACTCGAAGATCGCCAAGGTCATGTACAACAGCTGCGACAACGGCGTGGATCTCAGCGATTACGGCGACCCGGGGTGGAGGAAGTTTATCTACTACTGGGTATATAAAATACTATAGAAATCGAGAAAATGACACCCGGGGACGGGGTTATAGGCTCAGTTTTTGACACCCGGGGACGGGGTT
>JAFSWD010000059.1 GCA_017444675.1 Lachnospiraceae bacterium | reverse complement strand
TAGGGGTTCATTAAAAAATGAACCCCTAACCCCGTCCCCAAAGGTTCAAAAAGGAGGTAAAAAATGGAATTTAAAACAGACATCTTTAAGCAGTTTGATAAGAAATGGGCGTTACTTACCGCAGGAACGGAAGATCGCTTTAATACTATGACCATTAGCTGGGGCGGTCTTGGGACGATATGGAATAAACCCGTAGCGACGGTATATGTCCGGAAGTCCAGATATACCCACGAATTTATGGAAAATAACGAATACTTCACCGTGAGCTTTTATCCCGAGGAGTTTAAGAAGGTGCTGGGTGTTCTCGGCTCGAAGTCCGGAAGGGACATGGACAAGATGAAGGCATCGGGACTCACGGCTGTGAAGGCGGGAGAGTCCATGAGCTTTAAGGAAGCGGAAGTGACTCTGGTATGCAAAAAGCTGTTCAGGCAGAGCCTGCTCACGGAAAATATGCCCAAGGACATAGCAAACACCATGTACGCCGACAACGATATTCATGACATGTATATCGGAGAAGTGGTGGAGATCATAAAATAGAAGTTTGAGAGGTAATAAAGAGTGCTTTACATAATGAGACACGGAATAACGGACTGGAATCAGGCACATAAGCTGCAGGGGAAGACCGATATCCCACTGAACGACGAGGGAAGAAAAATGGCAGCGGCAGCGGCGGAGGAATATAAGGACCTGCATATAGACATATGCTTTTGTTCGCCGTTAAAACGGGCATATGAAACCGCGACGATCCTGCTTGATGGAAGAAATATACCCATAAAAACCGATGAAAGGCTGTCGGAAATGTGTTTCGGAGATTATGAAGGATTGGCTTACAGCTTTCAGATACCGGACTGTCCCATAAATGTGATCTTCCAAAAACCCGAGGAATACAAGGCTTCCATCGGGGGCTCAGAGACCTTTGAAGAACTTTTTGACAGAACAGGATCCTTTTTAAGAGAGGTTGTCGAGCCTCTCTTAAAGGATGGAAAAGATGTGCTCATCGTAGCCCACGGGGCTTTAAATTCCTGCATCATTACCCAGAGAAAGCATTTGCAGATAAAGGATTTCTGGAGCAACGGGATCCCTCAATGCAAGATCATGGAATTGTAGAACAGGCCGGAGTCGGATCGATATGGAGTTGCGGCTTTAAAGTGACCCCAGCATTTCTGCCAGCTTAAGGTAGAAAGGCTTCACATTAACCCGTTTGGTAAGCCCGCCCTGGAAATACATATGATCGCCGACGGTGGTGGGCATCACGTGCCACAGCCCCGGCTTAAGGGCCATGCCTTCGGTAAAATATACATCGGGAGCTCCCAGCGGAGCGCCGGCGGAGATCGTGTTTACCAGGCCGTCATTGGGCTGCCAGGTTTCATCGATCACAAAACCGCCCTTCGTGGTACCTGTATAGTTGCTCATATATATGGCTCCCTTCATAAAGATATTCTCGGTTATGGAGGGATCGGGACTAAAACTTCCGTCCCCGTTTTTCACTGTGGAGGAGCAGGGATAGGCGAAGTAATAAACATCTTCAAAAGTGGAGATCTTATTGTTTAAAGCTATTGCATTATCTATATGCATGTCATAGGAAGCATAATCATAGAGTTTTCTGGAATCGTAATCAGGTTTGGTGCCTTTTGACACCAGACCGCTGTTTTTTTCATACTCATCCGGCACTTCAATGGACCCTGTCTTAAAGGTGGGATCCTCATACATATCGTAGGCGGTGGTCCCGTTTGTGGGGGCAGCCAGAGTTACAATGGCTGTCAGTCCGTCTCCGTTACCGCCTTTAAAGAAGGGGGAAAGATCGGCTTCATCGGTAAAGATCCGTTCCTCTGCTGACCCGTTCCTTAAGATCTCGGAAAACAGCCTGATGGTGGCGCCTCCGAAGGAATGGCCGATCAGAGCGATCTTTGAGGAGGAAAAGTCATCTATCAATGCCCGTCCCGTAAAATCCTCTCCGAAACGGTCATGTCCCGCGGCGTGGCTGTGGGCAGCACCGTAATCCACCCGGGTTCCCGCCAGCTGGGCATATAATTCGCAGGCACGGTCCCAGGCACTACCCGTGGGATCCACGGAAGCTGCATAGCTGTCATATCCCCGGTTGTTGAGAAAACGTATGACACTGCCACCGGACAGCCCCCAATAAGGGAAGAATTCATTGATGGTATCATAACTTCCCCAGCCTGAAAGGCCGTGGACAAAGATGAGTTTTGTATTGGTCTTAAGAGGTTTATGATATCCAAGGCCGACAGATACCAGGCTTACGGATAAAAGAATGGCAGTGATCGAAAGTGCCGACTTTTTGAGGCCGTATTTTTTTATATTAAAGAAGGGGTAAGGACCTTCAGTTTTTCCAAGCTTGTTAAGATAAAGCACTATGGAGCCGTAGATCATCGTAACGGCGATCGGAAGCCATACCCAGCTGAAGGAAGCCCGGTCCTCCGCGAACATATATGAAATAAAGGACAATACAGGTATCAAAAGGTGGTGAAAGAGGCCTGTGCCCGAAAACAGCAGCTCCTTCACCTTTCCGGTTACGGGAGCCAATATGCAGGCAGCGATCAGAAAGGACATGACCATCATGCAGACCGACAGGTACCTGAAGACTTCTATGCCGGCTTTTTGGCCGAAGATCACCAGCAAAAGCGATGATACAAATGTGAGAAGGTTGGAGATCCTTGTATAAAAGATCAGGTTTTTCCAACTGTGTTTACTGATCCTGCCCTCTTTAAAGAAGGCGATGATCTCCATGATTACGATTATAAGATTCAATACTCTTGCCATATTCATACACCTCATGTTAATCTATTGCAGATCGGAGCATTTTTGATTATATTATCAAAAAAAACTACGTGCAATAAAACTACCAAAAAGTAATAAAATCTTTATCAAGGCATATATCTTCGCGACACTTAAAGATGAGAGACACAGGAGAAAACTATGAAAACACTATGGAAACTTACAAAAGAAGCGGCACGCTATAAGGGTTTGTACATTATAGCCATACTTTCCACCTTTGGGCTTACGGTGATCAATCTTACCGCGCCCAAATTGTTATCCTCCATGACGGGGATAGTGGGAAAAGGTGTGGATGACGAAGCCATTGTGACCATTCGGGGACTGGCTTTGGGATTATTGGGCCTTTACCTGCTCAGGGTACTGTTCAGATTTTTAAGTAACTACCTGGCACACAGAGCGGCCTGGTATCTGGTGGGCGAGCTTAGGAGCAGGCTTTATAATAAGTTACAGAGTCTGGACCTGGGCTTCTTTCACGATAAACAGACCGGAGATCTCATGAGTCGTGTGGTTAACGATACCAGAGACTTCGAGTTATTATATGCCCATATGATACCGGACATGCTTACAAATATTGTGACCTTTATCGGAGTTTTGGTGATCTTACTTACCATAAATCTTAAACTGGCGCTGATCACCTGTGCGCCCATTCCGCTTATCCTGGTTTCCGGCGTGATTTTTGCAAAGGTGGTGCGTCCCTATTTCAGAGCTTCTCAAAAGGTTATGGGAGAATTGAATGCCCAGCTGCAGGACAGTCTTTCGGGACTTCATGAGATCCAGGCCTTCGGACAGGAAGGCTATGAGGGAGAACGGGTAAGAAAAAAGAGCATGGACCAGGTGGTGGCAATGCTTAGAGCTTTAAAGGCCAGCGCTATTTTTCATCCCAGTGTGGAATTTTTGTCTTCCATAGGTACCGTGCTGGTGGTGTTCTTCGGAGGATATCTGGCATACAGAAACCAGCTTTCGGTAGCTGATAT
>JAFSWD010000058.1 GCA_017444675.1 Lachnospiraceae bacterium | reverse complement strand
TTTTTTGTTTTGTAAAAAATAGATTTACAGCCGGTCAGTCTATTTCCAGCAGAAGCGGTGTGTGATCCTGGCGGGGACCGGAGTCAAGCATTTCGGATCTTCTGATCCGTGAACTGATCCTGTCGCTGACCAGGAAATAATCGATTCTCCATCCGCTGTTGTTGATCTTGCTGGTCTTTACCCGCTGGGCCCACCAGGAATAAACACCCTCCACATCTCCGTGAATATGGCGGAAAGTATCGGTAAAGCCCGCCGAGAGAAGATTGGTAAAACCTTCTCTTTCTTCGTCTGTAAATCCGGCTGACCGGTGGTTGTTCTCGGGGTGAGCCAGATCGATCTCCTTGTGGGCCACATTGTAGTCGCCGCAGGAAATGACCGGCTTGATCTTATCAAGGGAGCTGAGATAATCGGCATACTTTCTGTCCCAGATCTGCCGCTCCTCAAGTCTCCTTAAACCATCGCCCGCATTGGGTGTGTAAACCAGGTTAAAGAAAAAGTCGGGAAGCTCCAGAGTGATCATGCGGCCTTCACTGTCCATGGGCTCGGGTGCTTCGATGGCAGGAAAATCAGCCTTCAGGTCAAGACCTTTTTTATAGAGGGCCATGGTCCCGGCATAGCCTTTTCTGGCGGGTTCCCTTGAACTTATAAAAACATAGTCATAGTCCGGGAAAAACTCTGAAAGAGCACTAGCCTGCTTTTTGGTCATACCTTTCTCGGGCAGCTTGGTCTCCTGAAGAGCGATGATATCCGCATCTTCCCGGGCAATTGTTTCAAGTACGGTTCGCGACAATGCCGCCCTGGGGCTGGTTCCTGTCAGGGCAGCATTTAAAGAATCGATATTCCATGAAATAAACTTCAAAATGTATCCTCCCGGTATTTATCATCTTTTGTGATTTTACAACTTTTATCTGCCTTTATCATATCACAGATGAGCCAAAAGGAAAAATTTTTAATTTAAACATTTATATCAAAACCGTTCCCGCAAGGGGTTCAGTCATCAATTTCTGCTTCGTGCTCGATGATCCGGCCGTCTTTCTTTGCGATGGTGTAGCTGTACTCTTTATTTCCAACGTGGAATTCCACATCAAACTCTTCGGCGCCGTCATCGAAATCGGCTTCTACAGTGGAGTAGGATACGTCTTTTTTGGAAACCCCTGCATCCTTAAGAGCAATGTCAAGAGCGTCGTTCTCATTGATGTTACTTTTTTTAGTGGCCTTCTTTTCTGTCTTTGCCGGCAGTACGTAATCATCTTCGATCTCCTGATCCCTGGAAACGATTGTGCCGGAAGCTGCGTCGATGTCATAATCGAATTCTTCGGTACCCTTTACAAACTCGATCTCATACTCAAGTCTTCCGTCATCTGTATCCAGGTGAACCTTGGTAAATGTGATGTCGCCTTCCGCAACGCCTGCGTCAGTGATCGCGATCTGTTTTGCCTTATTCTCTGAAATGGTTCCTGCCGGTGTAGCTGCGAATACGGGTGTAGCTGAAAGTGTAAGTGCCATTGCTGCGATTGCTGTTGTGATCATAATTTTTCTCATTGTTCTTCCTCCTTTAAATTCCCTTTATTTATTATTTCTTTTGCCTTGTCGGCGTGTCTTAAATCTTACACCCATAATCTATCACAGCAAGGGTCACAGAACTGTCACAAGGGAAAGAAGAGAAAACAAAAAAGTGTTCACAAAAAATTCACAAATTTTATTAGCACTCATACTTGACGAGTGCTAATAAACGTGTTATAGTACAGCCATAACAAAGAACAAACCACTCGAAAGGAGAGATAGATATGATAAGACCTAGTATTTTTGGAGACCGTTTTATGACAGATATTTTTGACGATATGTGGCCCTACAGCAGGACAATGGTAAAAGATGAGGGCGCAGCAATGAAGACAGATGTCAAAGATCTGGGAGATAAATACCAGCTGATGATGGATCTGCCCGGCTTCGGAAAAGAGAACATCCAGGCACAGTTAAAAGATGGTTATCTGACTGTAACAGCAGAGAAATCTTCTGACAATGAAGAGAAGGATGAAGAAGGCAAGTTCGTCCGCAGAGAACGCTACAGCGGCAAATACCAGAGAAGCTTTTATGTTGGAAAGCATGTAGAGCTGGAAGATATGACCGCTGAGTTCAAGGACGGCGTTTTGAACATTGTATTCCCCAAAGAGGAAGCAAAGCCAAAGATTGAAGAGCAGAAGTTTATTGAGATCCACTAATCAGCCTGCCCGTATATTCGGGTGAAGGTTAAGTATCCTCCATAATTAAATATAATGATACTAAGAACAGTCCCCTTTTTATGGAAACGGATGTCGCGTCTACGGCGCGGCATCCGTTTTTCTATGCCCTTTTCTTGTCATTTACCGGTCCTTATGATAGAATGATTACGTTTACATTTCCTGATGTTTAAAGCGTAATGCATGAGGCTTGTTATGAAAAAAGGCCTATTTATCGTTAACCCTTCATCCGGACGGCAGAACTTTACGGACAAGCTTAGAGAGATCGTCGGAACACTGATTCTCAGGCAGATCTGTAATACCATAGATATCTATTATACGGAGAAGAAAGATGATGCCATCCGGAGGACTTCAGAACTCAAAGAAGGAGAGTATGATTTTGTGGTCGCGGTAGGCGGTGACGGAACACTCAATGAAGTGGTCAACGGAGTGGTGAAGAGCGGCAGCGGAATACCCATTGCTCTGCTTTCTACAGGTACTGTCAATGATGGTGATATTAAGAAAGTCG
>JAFSWD010000057.1 GCA_017444675.1 Lachnospiraceae bacterium | reverse complement strand
TTTGGATTAGTCTCAATGTTAGATTACTACACTGAAAGATGTGTTACTTGTTAAGTTGATTGAACCGCCGTATACGGAACCGTACGTACGGTGGTGTGAGAGGTCGGGAAAATTTATTTGATTTTCCCTCCTACTCGATTTATAATCCTTTCGCATAATTCTTAAACATCAAAATGATTCTAAATGAAGAGCAGCAAAAGGCGGCGGACACGGTTTACGGTCCGACGGTAGTGCTTGCGGGTCCGGGTTCGGGCAAAACAGCTGTAATAACAAGAAGAACAATTAAATTGATCAGAGAAAACAAGATCCCCGCAGGAAATATATTGGTGGTCACATTCACCAAAGCGGCAGCGGAAGAAATGAAAAGGCGGCTTTTTAAAGCGGCCGAAGGAGACGGGGAAAAGCAGGTCACCTTCGGAACCTTTCACAGTCTTTTCTTTAAGATCCTAAGGTTTGCTTACGGACTTGACGGCGCATCGGTGGTGCGGGATGAGGATGCCTTGAGGGTCATCGCCGGGGGAGCTCACGATGCGGGACTGGAAAATGGGGAAGGGGAAATGATCTCGGAGATCCGGGGAGAGATAGGAAAAGTAAAGGGCAGCGGTGGGCTTAAGAAGGGATATATACCCATGTCCTGCCCGGCGGAAAGCTTCGAGAAAATATATGCCGGATACGAGGACTATCTGAAAAGGAGCAGGCTTCTGGACTTTGAAGACATGATGCTGATGACGGAAAGCCTGTTTTTAAGCCGCCCGGAGGTGTTGGATATATGGAGAGAGAAATTTAAGTTTATAATGATCGATGAGTTTCAGGACATAAACCCCTTGCAATACAAACTGATCCGGCAATTGGCAGAACCGGAGAACAATCTGTTCATCGTGGGAGATGACGATCAGGCGATATACGGTTTTCGAGGCGCGGACCCCGGGATCATGCTGAATTTTGAAAAGGACTATCCGGGGGCGAAAAAGATCATACTTAAGAAGAATTACCGATCCTGCGGAAAGATAGTGGATGCGGCAAATAAACTCATATCCCGTAATCACGACAGGTTCAAAAAGGAACCGGAGGCGGTGAGGGAGGAAGGTGAGGCACCGGATATAAGATGTTTCGAAAACAGGAAGGAAGAAAATCAGGCCCTCACATCAGCCGTGAGAAGATACAAAGATCAGGGCTTTACATGGGGGCAGATGGCGGTGATCTACAGGACCAACAGGCTGGCAGGGCAGACTGCATCGGCTTTTGGGGCAGCCAATATCCCTTTTTCCTTTAAAGGAAGTTTTCAAAGCATATATTCCCACTTCGCGGTGAGGGATGTGCTTTCTTATATAATGCTGGCCCGGGGAGACAGGAAAAGAGAAACGGCATTAAACATTATAAACAGGCCCCGAAGATATTTTCCCAGGGATCTGTTCGTAAGGGAGGATTTTTCCTTTGAGGAACTTAAGATAAAGGCCTTTAACAGACCCGGGCTTTTAAGAACCATAGAAAAACTGGAGTATGATCTGGCTTTTATAAAAAGAGGCACACCTCTTTCGGCAGTCATATACATTCGCAAGGCAGTGGGATACGATGGCTTTTTGGAGGAATATGCCCAAAGGAAAGGTATAGCTCCTTCGGAATTTTCGGAGATATTGGACAGGATGGAGGAAGAAGCTTCCTGTTTCGGGGATTTCGATCAATGGTTTTTTCATATCTCAAAAATGAAAAATGAGCTGGAAAGACAGCAGGATATGTCAAGAGGGGAAAAGAAGGATGCAGTCACCATTACAACCATGCACGGTGCCAAGGGCCTGGAATACGATGTGGTGTTTCTTCCGGATGTAAATGAAGGGATCACTCCCTATCAGAAAGCAATGGGCAAGGATGAAGAGGAACAGGAGAGAAGGATGTTCTATGTGGCAGTGACAAGAGCAGCTTCAAAACTCCATGTTTTCAGTACGAAGTACATGAACGGGAAGGAGACTGTGGTTTCCCGCTTTGTAAAAGAAATGCTTGATTTTTCTTAAAACAGGGTGTATATTACCGCACGTTGTAAAAATTTTGTGTATATAAAGGAAAGAAGAAGGAGAATTCAATGAACGAGTTGAAACCTAAACTTTTTGAAGTTTTTAAGGATTACAGCGGTAAACAACTGGTTAAGGATATCATTTCAGGTATCATCGTAGGCATCATAGCGCTGCCGCTCTCCATCGCCCTTGCCATCGCATCGGGAGTAGGCCCGGAGCAGGGACTTTATACAGCTATAATAGCAGGCTTCTTTATTGCCGTATTCGGCGGAAGCAGAGTACAGATCGGAGGCCCCACTGCGGCTTTCGTGGTCATCATATACGGGATAATCGCAAAATACGGCGTTTCCGGACTTACGGTGGCTACTGTAATGGCCGGTATCATATTGGTACTTTTGGGCATCTTCCGTTTGGGCTCGCTTATCAAATATATCCCTTATACCATTACCTGCGGATTTACCTGCGGTATAGCGGTAACCCTTTTTGTGGGACAGCTTAAGGATTTCTTCGGACTGGAAATGGAGAAGGTTCCTTCAGAGTTTCTGGATAAGATCGTGGCCTATGGAAAGGCTCTCGGAACCACTAATCTGGTGGCACTTATCCTTGGCCTCGGAGCTGTGCTCATCATGATGTTCTGGCCCAGGATCGCTTCAAAGCTCCCCGGCTTCTTCAGTGCAATACCCGGATCCCTTCTTGCCATTGTGATCACCACAGTGATCGCGGCAGCTGCGGATCTTCAGGTGAATACCATAGGAAGCGTGTACGGTGAACTTTCTTCTAAGTTCCCCACACCTCAGATACCCAACGTGAATTTTGAAATGATAAAGGAATTGATCCAGCCCGCATTTACCATCGCCATCCTTGCGGCTATCGAATCACTTCTTTCTGCGGTGGTTTCCGACGGTATGATCGGTGACACTCATAAATCCAACGCGGAACTGGTGGGACAGGGACTTGGAAACATCTTCTCCGGCCTTTTCGGAGGGATCCCCGCCACAGGAGCCATTGCACGTACCGCAGCCAATGTCCGTAACGGCGGACGTACACCCATTGCGGGCATTACCCATTGCGTTACACTTACAGCAGTGCTGCTTCTTCTCATGCCCATTGCCTCCTATATTCCCATGACCACTCTTGCAGCAGTGCTTTTGGTTGTGGCAGCGGGCATGGCAGATTGGAAGGCCTTTGCAAGGCTTTGCAGGACGGCACCCAAGAGTGATATTCTTATCCTTGCGGTAACTTTCCTTCTCACGGTATTTTTTGATCTTGTGGTAGCCATTGAGGTGGGCGTTATCATGGCAGCTCTCCTGTTCATGAAGAGAATGTCCGATACCGCAGGCGTACAGGCCTGGAAATATACCGATGATCCGGATGTTACTCCCGGCGAAGCCGAAAAGCTTAAAGCTCTTCCCCATTCCATTAAGGTGTATGAGTTTTCGGGACCTCTTTTCTTTGCTGCCACCGACAGGATATTAAAACTGGGTGTGGACGAAAATACCAAGGTCATGGTTATCAGAATGAGGGGCGTAACAGCCATAGATGCTTCAGCTCTCAAATCCTTCAGGGAAATGGTTGCTGAGGTAGGCAAAAGAGAGATCAGCATAGTTTTCTCCCATGTTAACGAACAGCCCTATAAGGCTATGGAAAAGGATGGCTTTGTGGATCTTGTGGGAAAAGAGAATTTTAAGCCCAATATCGTTGAGGCTCTTAATTACGCTGAGAACATTGTTAAATAATTTTTTTCATCATCTCTTGAAATAGTTCGGTTTTATGATAAGATAATGACATGCATACAGTTCCTTTTTGGGGAAAAGAAGTATATGCATCAGGGTGAGGAACAGAATGAAATACAGGTGGCATAGGTATTGAGGATACATATGCCAGGATCTGAGAGGTTTATTATGAAGACGATTTTGGTCATTGACGATGACAAGATGAACCTCGATCGGGACGAATATATCCTGCAGCAGGAAGGCTTTAATGTGGTTACTGCTCAGTCCGGTATCGAGGGGATCTCAGCCATGTGTGAGGGAGGTATCGACCTGGTACTTTTGGACATAGATATGCCTGAGATCAATGGAATTCAAACTTTAAAAGCTATAAGGGCGCGGGAAGAGTTTTCAAGCATCCCCGTTGTATTCCTTACATCAATTGCAGATTTTGATCATGTTAAAGAAGCCGGAAGGCTGGGGGCAGTGGACTATGTAAGAAAGCCCTTCAGAAAACAGGATCTTGTGGACCGTGTAAACAAAATTCTCGGTTGCTGATTGATAAAAACCAAGGGGAACGTTTGTTGCGTTCCCCTTTTTATTTTGGTTCGGGGGAGGATATTATGAGGATCAAAAAGAAAACCAGGCATCTGATAGCTTTTATCTCTGCGTTGGTCATAACTGTTTCTCTGGTTTCATTTATCGGTTATTATTCTTTTAATTCATTTTATACCCTTGCTAAAGAAAAAGAGATAGAGCTTTGCGAAAGAACTCTGGGAGAAGAGGCGGCCAAGATAAATGAACGGATCACCTCAGGCATAGATACTGTCCGCACTACCGGGATCTATCTGGAAAGCAGCATGAGCTCCGGCGGGACTTTAGATGATGTGAAAAATTTTCTTAGCGGTATCACAAAGAATTATCGTGATTCCGTCGATTCTGATTTTACGGGACTTTACGGCGTGTTCTTCGGGCAGTATGCAGACGGAGCGGGCTGGATACCCGATAAGGATTTTGAGCCCGAGAAAAGGCCGTGGTACCAGGCGGCTAAGGAAGCAAAGGGACTTCCGACAATGGTGATGCCCTATCTGGATGCGGAGACACGTAAAATGGTGATATCGGTCAGCATGCTGCTCTCTGACGGGAAGAGTGTATTGGCCATTGACATAAAAGCGGAAAAGATCCAGGAGATAATAGATGAGATAGCGGAAAACTCCTCAAGCTACGGGCTGATGGTCAACAGGAGCGGATTCGTGATCTTTAATGACGATCCCAACTGTAACGGAATGAACATTCGGACCGAAGGGGGGAGGACCCGTTTTGGCGAAGAGAAGACGGACATCATCAACACAGTGGTCGAGGCGGCTGCCGAAGAAAACGAAGCCAATTATATCATAGATAAGATCAATAATGTGGACGTGATCGCCTTTGCCCAGAATGTTCTGGACGACTGGTATGTTGTGATGATAAAGGATTACAGCAGCATATTCAGGCAGGAGAAGGAAGCTCTTATAAACAACATCATCCTTTCGCTTTTGATCGTTGCCGTGGTGATCTATTTCTGTACATCCATTTTCATTTCCAGAGGACGTGTGGAGGCTCAGGCCGGGGAACTTATCGAAAAAGCGGAAGCCCTACGGAAAGCCAGCAGTGAGAAGAGCAGGTTCCTTGCCAACATGTCCCATGAGATCCGTACACCCATTAACGCGGTCCTCGGCATGAACGAGATGATCTTAAGGGAAAGCACCAATGATACCATTACAGGTTATTCGGAGAAGATCAGGAGCGCAAGTAAAACACTTCTATCCACAGTAAATGATGTTTTGGATTTCTCCAAGATAGAAGCGGGGGAAATGTCCATCATACCCGTGGAATACAACACCATGACGCTTCTCAGGGACGCTTATAACGTGGTGGCACAGAGAGCGGCCGATAAAAAGGTGGAGCTTCGTGTGTTCAACAATACCATGATGCCCTCGGTGCTGATGGGAGATGAGACCAGAATAAGGCAGATCCTTACCAATCTGCTGAACAATGCCATAAAATACACCACCGAAGGTCTGGTTACGGTGGAGATGGATTTTTATAAGGAAGAAGAAGGCAAAGGAAAGCTTTTTATCTCTGTGACCGATACGGGCATAGGTATATCCGACGAGGACAAGAACAAGCTTTTTGCTTCTTATATACGTGTGGATCAAAAGAAGAACCGCAACATAGAAGGTACGGGTCTGGGGCTTTCCATCACCAAGCAGCTGGTGGCGCTTATGGACGGAAGGATCTCTCTGGAAAGCGAATACGGAATGGGATCCAAGTTTTCGGTGGAGATACCCCAGCACATAGTTGACGAAGCGCCCATGGGCGTTTTTGCGGAAACCTTTGCCGCACCGGGACAGACCAGCTCCGCTTATAAGGAAAGCTTCAGAGCCGCCGGGGCGGAGATACTGGTTGTGGATGACGTGGATATGAACCTGGAGGTAATGAAGGGACTTCTGAAGCGGACCAATGTAAGGATAACCACCGCCACAAACGGTATCGACTGCATAGATCTTGCCAAGCAGAACAAGTACGATATCATATTCATGGATCATCTGATGCCGGATATGGATGGCATTGAGACCTTTAAGAGACTTAAAAACGTTAAAAACTGCATAAACGCAAATACACCTGTGATCGTGCTTACGGCAAATGCGGTGGCGGGGGCCAAGGAGGAATACCTTAAAGAAGGTTTTGCGGATTATCTTTCAAAGCCCGTTCAGGGCGCCACTCTGGAGGAAATGGTCCATCGATTCCTGCCCAAGGACAAGATCGACTGGGAAGAAAAAGAAGTGGAGACAGTGAATTTCGTTCAGGCTCCCGTGACTCTTCCCGATGAGAACGGAAATTCAGGGGACGATAAGGTAGCGGAAAGCACTTTTGTAAAGGAGGGGGACAGCCCGGAGGGCAAAAAGGAAAAGGTGGCCGGGGAAAGATATGCCAATGCCTACGGTTCCAATACCTCGTCAGTTACCTTTAAGCCCGAGAAGCGTGCGGCGCTGGAAGCGGTTAAGAGAGTTGGAACGGATCTTAAGGAACGTTATTTCGGAAGAGATATGGATATCGGCATTAAGATGATCAATGTGGCCGTTCTTGTAATGGTGGTCTGCGGACTTATCACAGTCATTTATTCGCGGCTCCTGGGCAACAGCGGAACAGTGCTGGGTGCCATAGGCGGAAGCTGCTTCCTGGGCATAATCTACTATATCATAGTGTATTTCAAAAAACAGACGGTGGCTATATCCAACATGATGCTGTTTACTGTCATAGACATGCTGTTCCCGTTCATTTTCTTTTACAGCGGAGGGATCCACTCAGGCATGCCGCTCTGGTATGTATTCGGATTGCTTCTGCCCTGGATAGTCACCAACGGAAGGTCGCCCTACATTATATACTTCATCACGCTGATCATCTATACGGGAAGCATAGTGCTGTCAGAACTCAGACCGGAGCTTGTATCGGACAGGCTGGAAGGTACTAAGCTTCTTTGGGATATAGTGAGCGCCATGATAACCATAACGGCCTTTTACGGCTTCTTCCTTAAGATACAGTCATCGGCGTTCAACAGGCAGAGAAGGGAGCTGCTGGACAGAACAAAGGAGCTTAAGGACAGCTTCAAGGAGATCGAAAAGGCCAATAATGCCAAGACGGAATTTTTGACCAATATGTCTCACGAGATCAGGACGCCCATTAATGCCATTCTGGGATATACCGAAATGATCGCTTTAAAGACCAGGGAATCAGGAACCGCAGAGTATGCGGCCAATGTTGAGCAGGCCGGAAGAAACCTGCTGGCGGTGGTAAGTGATATTCTGGATTATACGGGAATGGGAACCTCGGATTTTGAGATCGAATTCGTTAACGCTGAAACTTTTCCTTCTATAATAGATATTCTTTCATATGCCCATTACAATGCGGGCAAGAAGGGGCTGCAGCTGGAGGTCAATATAGACCCCAACATACCTTCGGCCATAAAGGGTGACTCCATGAGATATACTCAGGTGGCCACCAATCTGGTATCCAATGCCGTTAAGTACACGGAGAAGGGTAAGATAACCATCGAGATGACCTATGTCCCGGTGGAAAACACAGATAAGGGAGAGATCACCTTCTCGGTGGAGGATACGGGTATAGGCATTAAACCCGAGGACATGGAAAAGATCGCCGAACGCTATCTTCGTGTAGATAAATCCAAAACAGGGAACAAGCAGGGGGCAGGCATAGGTCTGGCCTTTGCGGTGAGGATCCTTGAAAAGATGGGCACGGAGCTTCATGCGGAAAGCAGATACGGTAAAGGCAGCAGATTCTGGTTTACCATCAGGCCCCATGTGGTGGATCCCAGACCCATCGGCAAGGTGACCTTCGACGGTGAGCTTTATAAGAGCACCAAGAATGAAAAGATCACTCTTTCCGCGCCCAATGCGAGAGTGCTGGCAGTGGATGACAATGCCATGAACCTGGATCTTCTCGGGAAGCTTCTTGAGGACACCAGGATGAAGGTGGACTATGCGGAAAACGGACTGGAGGCAGTGGAAAAAGCTAGAAAGACCCATTATGATATGATATTCATGGATCACATGCTCCCGGTAATGGACGGTATTGAGGCGCTTAATGTTCTGAGACGCGAACATATCTGTGATGACACGCCCATCATAGTCATCACCGCCAACGCGGTTGCGGGTGAAAAGAAAAAGTATCTTGATGCGGGCTTCGATGAGTATCTTTCAAAACCTGTGGAGAGACAGAGACTTCTTAAGGTGATATCCGAGCATCTTCCCGTTTTACTGCTGGAAACCTTTGTGACCGAAAAGGAGGTATCCTCATCCGGTTCCGAAAGGGAAAGGGCGATGATCGCTGAAGCGGCTGCGGAAGAGAGCAGACAGGATGAGGGCAGCGAAAGATCCGATGAGGATAGGTCATTCCTTGAGAAAGTGGCTTTTCTGGACACCGCCACGGGCATGGGATATTGCTGTGACGATGCTTCCTTCTATAAAAGGATGCTGGGCTCATATGTGACCAACGCCAGGGTCGAGGATATCAAAAAGGCATACGGAGAAAGGAACTTCGAAAATTACAGGATCTTCGTCCATGCGGTGAAGGGAACTTCTCTTACCATCGGTGCGACAGAACTGTCCGAGCATATGAAATCCATGGAGTTTGCGGCCAGGGACGGCAGGATAGATTTTGTGGATCTGCATCATGAGGAGTACCTTAAGGAATATGAAGATATGATAACAAGGATATCCGAGAGTCTTAAATAAAAAATTTTCTTGACAATCCAATTTCATGTGGCTATAATATCCCGTGCGTGTGCCAGAAGCGCACGGGATTTTTGCGCAATAAAGGTGAAACCCTCTATATGACACGGTTTGAAGAAAGCCGTGAGGCGCAAGGGTCGAGAAGCAATATGCTTGCAAGACAGGCAGCCACCAAGTTTAAATTTTAACAGGAGGAAAAGTTAATGCCTACATTTAACCAGTTAGTAAGAAAAGGCAGACAGACTGTAGAGAAAAAGTCGACAGCTCCCGCTTTGTTAAGAGGATACAATTCGCTCAACAAGAACGATATTGATACCCAGTCCCCTCAGAAGCGCGGCGTATGCACAGCTGTTCGTACCGCTACACCCAAGAAGCCTAACTCAGCTCTCAGAAAGATTGCCAGAGTTCGTCTTTCCAACGGAATCGAAGTAACAAGCTACATTCCCGGAGAAGGTCACAATCTTCAGGAGCACAGCGTTGTTCTTATCCGTGGCGGACGTGTAAAGGACCTTCCCGGTACTCGTTACCACATCATCAGAGGTACACTTGATACAGCAGGTGTTGCCAAGAGACGTCAGGCTCGTTCCAAGTACGGTGCAAAGAGACCTAAGGACGCTAAATAGTAATCAGTAATAAAAAGTAACCAATTAACTAATTGCATTACTCAAAATTATCGCAGGGTTAACAATCCTTTCAAACTATAATAAGTGGCTGTCGGTTTGAAATCGATATAGACTCAAGCGCGAACACAGAGTAAATGTGAGTACCTATGAATTAATAGACCGTGAGACCGGTCATTATTAAGGAGGGAAGCAACGTGCCTAGAAAAGGACATATAACAAAAAGAGACGTACTGGCTGATCCTTTGTACAACAGCAAGACAGTTACCAAGCTTGTCAACAACGTAATGCTTGACGGCAAGAAGGGTACAGCTCAGAAGATCGTTTACGGTGCATTCGAAACAGTTGCCGAGAAGACAGGCAAGGAAGCACTTGAAGTATTTGATCAGGCTATGAACAATCTTATGCCTGTTCTTGAAGTTAAGGCTCGCCGTATCGGCGGTGCAACATATCAGGTACCTATCGAGGTAAGACCTGAAAGAAGACAGGCTCTTGCTCTTCGCTGGCTTACAATGTTCGCTCGTAAGCGCGGCGAGAAGACAATGCAGGACAAGCTTGCAGCTGAGATCATGGATGCTGCAAACAATACAGGTAACGCAGTAAAGAGAAAAGAAGATATGCACAAGATGGCAGAATCCAACAAGGCTTTTGCTCATTACCGTTGGTAATTGACGAAGCAGTCGTATTTAGGAGGAAAAAACCTTGGCAGACAGAGAATATTCACTTGAGCATACCAGGAATATTGGTATCATGGCTCACATCGATGCAGGTAAGACAACACTTACAGAGCGTATTCTTTACTACACCGGTGTAAACCACAAGATCGGTGATACTCATGACGGAACCGCTACCATGGACTGGATGGCCCAAGAGCAGGAAAGAGGTATCACCATCACTTCAGCAGCTACAACATGTCACTGGACTCAGGAATACCAGCACAAGAAGATCGCAGGAGCTCCCGAGTACAGGATCAACATCATCGACACTCCCGGACACGTAGACTTCACTGTAGAAGTTGAACGTTCCCTGAGAGTTCTCGACGGCGCAGTAGGCGTTTTCTGCGCTAAGGGCGGTGTTGAGCCCCAGTCCGAGACAGTATGGCGTCAGGCTGATAAATACAACGTACCCAGAATGGCTTTCGTTAACAAGATGGACATTTCCGGTGCGAATTTCTATAACGTGATCTCCATGATCAAGACAAGACTGGGCAAGAATCCCTGCCCTATCATGCTTCCCATCGGAGCAGAAGATACCTTCAAGGGCATCATCGATCTTTTCGAAGAGAAGGCTTACTATTATCTTGATGATAAGGGAGATCAGATCGAGATCAAAGATATTCCCGATGACATGAAGGACGATGCTGAAGCATATCGTCAGGAAATGATCGAGAAGATCTGCGAAACAGATGACAGCCTCCTTGAGAAGTATCTCGAGGGCGAAGTTCCCGAGGAGAAAGCACTTAAGGCAGCTCTCAGAAAGGCTACCATTGCCGGAACCATCATTCCCGTATGCTGCGGCTCCGCATACAAGAACAAGGGCGTTCAGAAGCTTCTTGACGCTGTTGTTGAATATATGCCCGCACCTACAGACGTTCCCGATATCAAGGGCGTTGACCTTGAGGGCAACGAAGTAACAAGAAAGTCATCCGATGCTGAGCCTTTTGCGGCTCTCGCATTCAAGATCATGGCAGACCCCTTCGTAGGAAAGCTTGCATTCTTCAGAGTTTACTCCGGAACATGCAACTCCGGTTCCTATGTGCTTAACGCAACAAAGGATAAGAAGGAGAGGATCGGACGTATCCTTCAGATGCACGCAAATCACAGACAGGACCTTGAAAAGGTTTACTCCGGTGATATCGCAGCAGCCGTAGGCTTCAAATTCACATCAACAGGTGATACCATCTGCGACGAGCAGCATCCCGTAATCCTTGAGTCCATGGAGTTCCCCGAGCCCGTTATCGACATCGCTATCGAGCCCAAGACCAAAGCCGGTCAGGACAAGATGGGCGAGGCTCTTGCAAAGCTTGCTGAAGAAGATCCCACATTCCGTGTTTCCACAAACGAGGAAACAGGTCAGACCATCATCGCAGGTATGGGTGAGCTTCACCTTGAGATCATCGTAGACCGTCTTCTTCGTGAATTCCACGTTGAAGCTAACGTAGGTGCTCCTCAGGTTTCCTACAAAGAGACCTTTACACAGGCTGTGGATCAGGAATACAAGTACGCAAAACAGTCCGGTGGTCGTGGACAGTACGGTCACTGTAAAGTGAAATTCGAGCCCATGGATCCCAACGGCGAAGAATCCTTCAAGTTCGAGTCCTCCGTTGTCGGCGGTGCTATTCCCAAGGAATACATTCCTGCAGTCGGCGAAGGTATCGAAGAAGCTGCTAAAGCAGGTATCCTTGGCGGTTTCCCTGTACTGGGTGTACATGCTAACGTATACGATGGTTCTTACCATGAGGTTGACTCCTCTGAAATGG
>JAFSWD010000056.1 GCA_017444675.1 Lachnospiraceae bacterium | reverse complement strand
TTCTCTGGCAAAGGCCTTTACCACCCGGTTTCCGGAAATGTTTTCCTGGGCGTCCGTGTTAAGACCGGAAAGCTTTTCACGTAAAAGAGCATGCTTGGGTCCCACATCCTTTCGAAACCTGATGATCACGAAGAAGATAAGAGGGGATATTACCAGCAGGATGGAGGCCAGGAGGGGATCCATGAAAAAGAAGTAGACCATTGTAGCGGTGTAAAGAGCAACGGATTCCACGATGGTCTTTATGACCCAGGCGATCATATGCCTTACTGCATCCAGGTCTCCCGTCATCCTTGTCATCAGATCTCCGGTACGATAGGTGTTATAGAAGGTCATATCCTGTCTCTGCACTTTATCATAGAGCGTATTCCTGATCTTATAGAGGAACCACTGGGAGGTGGATTCGAAGATCATGCCCGTACCATATACGATCACGGTACGTATGAGGGTAAGTCCCACCATGGCTCCGACATAAATAAAGAAGAGAGTTCTGTGATGCTCAAGGTTGTATGCCGCATCTTTGCCGTTGATAAAGGTATCGATCAGTCGGGCAACAAAAAAGGGAATGGTAAGCTGCATAACATTGTATGTTATGGATCCCATGATTCCCAGCCCGTAAAATGCCCGTTTTCCCTTTAGATTTGTCCAGACCCAGTTTATCCTGGAGGTTATGGACCCGGTTTCTTTTGAATTGTTCATGATGACTCCTCAAAATACAAGATAGGGGTAACAATCCGAAAACATAAAAAATCTGTGCTTTTTTAGGAAAAAAACCTTTGAAAGGCAGATATTCAGCGGTTTTCGCGGATTATATCATTTAGTCCGCGTATTGTATCATTAAATAAACCAAAAAACAACATAATAAAAATGGTTTTACACTAAATTTTCGGTAAAACTTCCGAGAAAGTTCGGTAAAAGTGTTTACTGTAAGAGCCGAAAAGGGTATTATTATTAAGAGGGTTTTATTTCTGCAACGATCATATTTAAAAGAATACGAGGAAACAGAGATGAAAAAGATGAGAAGTGAGCAATACAAAAACAACAGAGCAGTTCTATTGGTATGGGGTGTAGTTGCGTTTATTCTTGTGGCAGCCAACCTCCTGGAGGTGTTCAAAGGACACCATGACATGAAATGGTACAGCGGATTTGTGGGGGTAATGCTTCTTACATTTACACCCGGAGTCATTGAGTTTATCAGAACAAAGGGAGAGAGCAAGACCTTCAAATATTTTGTAGCTGTCGGATATCCTTTGTTTTGCGGGTACTGTCAGTTCCTTGCCAATACGAATGTATCCAATCTTTACATATATCCGGTGTTTTTGCTCATCCTCCTTTATCTTGATGAAAGAATAGTTGTTATTCTTACAGGTATCAGTCTTGTATGGGATATAGCTATACTTGCCATCAAGTCCGCGAGTGCGGGTGACGGAAAATCCCTGATGATAACCGAATACGAGATCATTATTGCGTCTTTATTGATCGGCGCATTGGGAATGATAGTCGGGATCAAGAATATTAAAGAAAGTAACCGTCTTAAGCTGGAAAAAGTGGAAAATATGTCCGAAGAGGCCGAGAAAAAGAGCCGTGCCATTCTTTCCGCCAGTGGGGAAGTGGATAAGAAGATGCTTAATATAGAAAAAGCGGCCAATGAAAATGCCACCAGCATGCGTGCCATGGCCGAGACGATCCATGATATCAGTTCAGCTATTCTGAGTATAGCGGAAAATGTCCAGGACGAAGCTGATGCCATGAGTGAGGCCAATCGCGAGATGAACGGAATCAAGACCAATGCGGAGGAGCTTTCCAAGAACGTAATGCTGGTTCAGGAAAGCAACAAAGACAATGCGGAAAAGATCTCGGCCATCAATGTTCAGGCCGGAGAGCTTCTTGAGAAATCAGGCATCACAAAGCAGAAGGTTGATGATGTTAAGGAGCTGGCAACCAAGGTGACAGAGGTCATCGGCGTTATCAGACAGATCTCCGGAAAGACCAATCTTCTTGCCCTTAACGCGTCCATCGAGGCAGCGAGGGCAGGCGAAGCAGGTAAGGGTTTTGCGGTAGTTGCCGAAGAGATCCGTGCCCTTGCGGAAAGCACCAACAAGTCTGTTGTGGAGATCGAGGACAGCATAGTCAAGCTCAACGAGTCCTGTGATGTGGCTGCCAACAGTATGGATGAAAGTGTTCTTGCCATTAACAGCCAGACAGAAAGCATTACGGAGATGGATTCCTCCATTCAGCAGGAGGCGGCTGCCATGAGACAGATCTCCGATGCAATAGAATCCATCAGTGCGGAGATCAATAAGGTTGCCAAGGCGAACAGCGACATCTCCGAACAGAGCAATAACATCTCCGCTGTTACCGAGGAGATCACGGCCAGCGCCGAGAGTGCTGCTACCATGAGTAATGAGGTTAAACGCATGAGTGAGGGCATACTTGTGGATATTAAAGATGCAACCGAAGAAATGGAAAAACTTAAAGAAATATAAAATGTTGTAAATGCAACATACTTTCCTCGCATAATGAATATAATGAAATCACAACACAGTTGTTTAAACACTTAAACATAATTGATCTATCACAAGAATACAGGAGGAAACTGATATGGAAGTTTTACATTTTGATAATGAGAGTTTTAAGACGGAGGTCCTTGCTTCCGATGTACCGGTACTTGTAGATTTCTGGGCTACCTGGTGCGGCCCCTGCCGTGCGTTCGCGCCTACGCTTGATAAGCTGGCTGCCGAAAGCAAAGGGGAATTTAAAGTCGGCAAGGTGGACGTTGACGAAAATGAGGACTTGGCTGCTGAGTACGGTATTCAGAGTATTCCCACAGTGATCGTATTTAAGGGCGGAGAGCCGGTGTTCAGACATACAGGGGCTCTTTCATTACAGGATCTTTTAAGCAAGGTAAGATAAAGCCACGGTGGGAAGCGGATCCAAAATGTGGCAGAGGCGTGTGAAACGTAACGATTTGCGGAGCGGATGTTTTATCCGCTCCACTTTTAATTGACAAAAGAGAATTGAGAATATAAAATAATTTCTGTTCAGATTTTTTAAGAAGGGGTATTATTAAGTACATAGTATTGGAGTGTACGGGAGGAGGGCTTATGTTTCCGGAACAATGGTGGATAGTGTTTTTAACAGCACTGGTTTTCAGCTCGCTGGGATTTAAAAAATATGTTTGGTTCATGACCATAGGGTATGGGGTATCCATAGGCGGGATCAGCTTTTGTTTATTGATCATGTCCATAGTGAAGGGACAGTTTAGCGGCTGGTATATGATCTTGTGTCTGCTTCTCATGATCTACGGTTTTCGTCTTTGCTTCGTTCATCTCCTTCGTGAAAGAAGGATCGGAGTTACAGACAGAAAGCGCATGGATGGGGTGGAAAAGCATGTTTCCTATACGGGTCTTACCTTCATGTGGATCTTTGATTCCGTAATGTTCTTTGCTATGATGTCTCCCATGTTCTATCGTCTGGCAAACGGAACGACGAAGACGAACGACGGAGGTCTCTTTTTCGGTCTGATCCTTGTACTTGCGGGGATCGTTATCGAGACCGTGGCCGAGGTACAGAAATATCTCCAAAAGCTCGACAGCCCCAAGCTCCCGCCCATGCAGGGATTGTACAGATTCAGCAGATGTCCAGATTATTTCGGTGAGATCATGGTATGGACCGGAGTTGTGGCCACGGGAATAAAGATCGTGACCGGAACTCAGTGGATAATGCTGATCCTTGGATATGCCTGTGTGTTCCATATGATGATAAACGGAGCAAAGAGGATCGAAATGCAGCAGATGAAGCTTTTCGGCGGAAACAGTGAGTATATGGAATATGTGGAAAGTACGCCGGTGCTGGTTCCTTTTCTTCCGATCTATCATCTGGTTAAGAGAGATACAAAAAAGAAATCCAAAAGACAAAACAAAAATAAAGAGAGTTTTTCATAAAATTTTTTCGGGAAGTTAAACGCTTCCCGGTTTTTTTACGGGATATAAAGTGAAGGGTTTAATAAGATGGGGTTATATGTTAAAATATTGGAAAGGAGAACGAAGATGAGAAAAATAGCATTGATATTGTGTCTGGCACTCTTAGCCGGAGCTGTTGGGTGCGGAAATACGGAAAATGAAGAGGTGAAGGTGACTCCGACGGTAACACCTTCTGAAACATCTGTGCCAAAGCCTTCCGAAACACTTGAGGCTGTTATCGATAAGACCGTGGATCTTATGGAAAACGTGAAGACAGAAAAGGCTGAAAAGACCGAGATCACAAAAGAGTTCCTGACAGCCCAGAATGATTTTGCCATTAACCTTCTTAAAACTCAATATAAGTCCGGCGAGAATACCATGGTTTCACCCGTATCAGCCATGCTGGCACTGGCTATGACAGCCAACGGTGCCAAAGGGCAGACCCTTAAGGAGATGGAAAATGTGCTGGGAAGCGGTATCGTTATAGATGACCTTGACAGGTACTTAAGAGCTTATACGGACAGCCTTGAAACCGATGAAAAGTACAAGATGCATATAGCAAATTCCATATGGTTTTCGGATAATGCCGATATGATCCGGGTAAAAGAGGATTTTCTTAAGACCAACGGGAAGTACTTTAATGCCGAGATCTACAAAGCTCCCTTTGACGAGACCACTTTAAAGGATGTGAACAACTGGGTGAACACCCATACGGAGGAGATGATCCCGAGCATACTGGAAAAGGTGGAAAAGTCGGATGTAATGTATCTTATAAACGCCATAGCTTTTGATGCGGAGTGGAGAGAGATTTACGATGAGGAACATATCTACGACGGGGAATTCATAAACGCTGCCGGAAGGGCAGAGACCGTTAAGATGCTTGCGTCAGAGGAAAGAGTTTTCCTAAAGGATAAAAATGCCAAAGGCTTTATGAAGCCCTATGCGGGAGGCTATGCCTTCGTGGCTCTTCTTCCTGATGAAGGTGTTTCTATAGATGAATATGTGGCTTCACTTGATAAGGAAAAGCTCACAGAGCTTTTTGGCAACAAGATCTATAAGAAGGTAAGGACAAGGATGCCTTCCTTTGAAACGGAATGCTCCTTTAACCTGAACGAAGGTCTTATTGAAATGGGAATGCCCACAGCCTTTGACTGCATTAGGGCGGATTTCGGCAATATGGCCGAGGATGACGGAAACGGTAACATCTGTATAGACAGAGTGATACAAAAGACTTATATAAAGGTGGATGAAAGAGGGACCAAGGCAGGAGCCGCCACTCTTGTGGCAATGGTGAAGAACTCCGCGGCCCTTGAGGATTTTGAAGAAGTGTTCCTGGACAGACCCTTTGTTTATATGATAGTTGACACTGCAAACGATCTGCCTCTTTTCCTGGGAGTGGAATGCAGTGTAAAATAGAAAGGCAGTTATGGAAGCTTTAAAACCGGAGATAAAAATGCCCGAAGAACCGGGGAAAGAGATCAAGGTTCCGAAGGCTGTAAAAAGTGTGATAGAAGAACTGGGGGGAGAAAAAGAGGAGATCCTGGCCTTTTCACCCACGGACATGAATGAAAAGGGAGAATACGCCGACGGATATGCAGTGCTTACGGAAAAAGCGATGTATGTTCTTAAAAGCGAGCCGGAGAAAAACGCCGTTCATTCCTTTAAAGGCTTCCTGAACCGGAAGGACAGGGATGCGGATAAGGAAAGGGAATGGAAGTGCACAAGGTTTCCGGCGGAAGAGATAAAAAAGATATCAGTGGAGCCGCAGGTAGCCTGCGGTCTCCTTGTTGTAGAATTCAGCGATGGTATAGAAAAAACCGTCGCTGTTTTTTCTAATCTTTACCGGAAAGAGGCCCATGTCCTTTCCAGAACCTTTTCCAACACCTTTGAGAAAAAGGAAGAGGGTGAAGAAGGAGAGAAAAAAGGACCCAAAGGTCCCGGAGGAAGAGGCGGACACGGCGGCCCCGGCAGCGGTAATGAGGATGACATTTACTGCCCTATCTGCGGTATGATGTATCCCAAGGCCGACAGAAAGATCTGCCCCAGATGTATGGACAGAAAGTCCGTCTTTATCCGTACCTTCGGATACTTCATGCCTTATAAGGGCCTCATGATCTTTATGGTTTTGATCTATCTGGCAGTGGCGGCGCTTAATCTTGTATGGCCCTACTTAAACGGTAAGGTCTTATATGATTATATCCTTAAGAAAAACAATGCTTTTCTTCTTTCCGTCGGAATTAAGAACGGTGATTTCATCCTGGCCCTTTTACTTGTGATCCTCACCATGTTTGCGGCCAGACTCACCCTGCAGCTTCTTACCGTACTTCAGGGCGTGTTCACAGCCAGGATCGTATCAAGCGTTGTAAGAGATATTAAAAAAGATATATTCAAAGCTATGGGAAAGCTTTCCATAAGCTTCTTCAGAAACCGTCAGACCGGAGGACTCATGACGAGAGTCTTAAGGGATGCGGACAGAGTAACGGGTTTCTTCATAGACGGCTTCCCTTACATCTTCATTCATTCCTTTACTCTGATTGCCACCCTGGTAATGATGTTTTCCATTAACCGGAGAATGACCCTTTGCGCAGTCATCCTTCTGCCTATTGCTTTCGTGTGCATGTTTTTCTTAAGGCCCAGGATGTGGACTGCCTTCGGTCACAGACACAGAGCCGAGAGGACCCTTAACAGCAGAGTCAATGACAACCTTACCGGAGCGAGAGTGGTAAAAGCCTTCGGTCAGGAGGCAAGGGAGGAGGAAAGATTTGTTTCCGTAAACAAGCGCTTAAAGGACTCGGAAATGTCCATTGTAGGCGTTTCCAATTTCTTATATTTTACTTTTAACTTTACCCACAGCGTAGCATCCATCGTCATCTGGATCATGGGTGTCTATCTGATACTGGTAGAGCACAGCATGGAACTGGGCGTGCTGATCACCTTCATCGGCTATGCGGATCAGCTTAACGGCCCCATGAATTTTGCCTCCAGAGTGTTCAGGTGGTGGTCTGACAGCATGAATGCGGCCCAGCGTATGTTTGAGATCATCGACGCCATCCCCGAGATCCGGGAGGACGAAATACCACTTCCCATGAACGAGCCCAAGGGAGAGATAGAACTAAAGAACGTGACCTTCGGTTACGAGATCAACAGGCCGGTGCTTAAAGATATAAACCTAAAGATACCCGCAGGCAGCATGCTGGGCATAGTGGGGCGCTCCGGCGCAGGCAAGACCACCCTCGTTAATCTTATTTCCAGAATGTACGATCCTCAGGAAGGAAGCATATACATTGACGGCGTCGACATCCGGCACATTTCTTTCCATGACCTTAGAAGAAACGTGGCCATGGTGTCCCAGGAGACCTACATCTTCATGGGTACGGTGGAGGAAAACATAGCCTATGCAAATCCCAATGCCACCAAGGAGGAGATAATAAGAGCGGCAAAGCTGGCCAGTGCCCATGAGTTCATCCTGAGAATGCCCGACGGTTACAATACCATGGTGGGAAGTTCGGGACGTGAGCTTTCGGGAGGTGAAAGACAGAGGATCTCCATTGCCAGAGCCATACTTGCTGATCCCAAGATACTTATCCTGGACGAAGCTACAGCTTCCGTGGATACGGAGACGGAGAGAGCCATCCAGGCGGCCATAAACTATCTGGTAAAGAACAGGACAACGATCTCCATAGCTCACAGACTCTCCACGCTTAAGGATGCGGATTTCCTCTGCGTCATCGATAACGGAGAGATCACGGAAAGAGGCACCCACAAGGAGCTGGATGAGCTCCGCGGTACCTATCACAAGCTTATGGAACTGCAGACCAAGGCATTGGCACTCAGAGAATGATACAGAAAGAGGAAGATATGGAAGACAAAGAATTTGACCTGGCGGAAATGGAAAAAGAAACGGAGGAGATGCTTAAGATCAACCTCCTTAATGAAAAGAATGCAAGATTCACACGCACGGAAGGCGGTTTTTTGAGCCTTAAGACCGGGGACAAGGACTATCCCAGGGTATTGGCTGTGAGGATGTTCCCTTTTACGGATCCGGATAAATACATCTCTATCCGTACCACGGGTGAGCATTCCAAGGAGATCGGCATCATAGAGGATATGGCAAGTCTTTCCGGAGAGGTACGTGGGATCATTGAGGAACAGCTGGACCTTCGGTATTTTACCCCGGTGATCACAGGTATATACAGCATAAAGGACGAGTATGGATATGCCTACTTTGACGTTATGACCGACAGAGGCAGATGCCGTTTTGCCATCCACATGGGAGGCAGCGACGTGGTGCATCTCTCGGAGACCAGGATAATGATCACGGACATCGACGAGAACCGTTTTGAGATACCGGATGTCTTAAAGCTTACGCCGGGCGAGCGGAAGAAACTGGATCTGTTCTTGTAAGGGGGTAACAGGTGGAACTTAAGATCGGATTATCCGAAAAAAATCTAAGATTGCTGCCGGTGGGAGAAAAGGAGCTGATCTATGCAGTGCCCTTTGACATCGGTAAAGACGGGAAATTTTTAAGAAATTCCTTTGTGGCGATCACATCAAAAAGCATATACGTTCTCTGCGAGGGGAAGCTTACCAAAACCCTCGACATAAAGGATTTTGACACCTTTAAGAGTGAAGTGGGAGTGTCCTGCGGAGTTCTGTACGGGATCCCAAAGGGGGCGGACGAGTCGAAAGCAGTGCTGATAGCGAAGTACTCGTCAGGTCATCTGGCGAGATATGCCTACATTGCCAAGGGCTGCCGATTTTTGGCGGAGGGCAGGAAGGACATCGTTAAGAGCGAGGAGTACGAAAAGTACTGCCCCAGGTGCAAAAGAGCGCTGCCGGGTACCAGGACCTGCCCCAGATGCGCGGGAAAGAAGGAAGGGCTGATCCATGAGATGCTGTTGATGATGGCGCCTTACAAATTGCAGCTTGTGGGGATCTTTATCCTTATGCTCCTGGCGTCTCTTACCACGCTGTTAAATCCTGAGATCCAAAAGCATCTGGTGGACGATGTGCTGATGAGGGAGCAGGGATCCGTGAAGCTTGCCATGTTCTGTTTGGCAGGTATGTTTGCCATGAGCATCGGAATAGCGATCGTAAACCTTTTAAAGAATTATTACTGCTCAAGGCTTGGCGCTGTGATCAGCATGGACTTAAGGAAAAAGCTGTATTCCAAGATACAGATGCTTTCCCTCTCCTACGTGAATGACAGAAAGCCCGGAGATCTTATGAACCGTATCACCAGAGATACTCAGAGGGTCAGTGATTTCATGGGGGATTCCTTCTGTAACCTATTTACCGTGGCTGTCATCCTTATCTGCGATGTGATCTACATGCTGATCCTGGATGCTAAATTGACGGTAATATCCATGGTGTTCATACCCCTTTCGGTATTTATCTCTATAGGTTTCAGGCACAACATTCACAGGCGTTTTCATATGCAGTGGGTGAAGGATGATAAGATAAACAGTAACTTAAGGGACGTACTTTCCGGGATGTCGGTGGTAAAGGCCTACGGAAAGGAAGAAGAGGAGTCGGAGCATTTTAACAAAACCGCCGATGACTATGCGGTGACCCAGAGAAAGAACGAGACCTTCTGGGCGGTGTTCTTTCCTCTCATGCAATTCATGATGGGGGTGGGTGTTTATCTTATAACCTACTTCGGAGGAGTCAGCGTCATCAGAGAAGAAAAGACTGTGGGACAACTGATGCAGTTTGTAAACTACACGTCGATGATGTATATGTATGTGGGTTGGCTTTCCAACATGCCAAGAATGCTCATGAATCTGGTTACCAGTGTGGAAAGGATCAGCGACGTGATGCAGCAGGAGCCCAAGATTACGGATTCCAAGGATTCTAAGGCCCACAGGGTTAAGGGAGGCATAGAATTTAAGGACGTGACCTTCGGTTACAAGACCTATGAGCCCATACTGGAGCATATCGATCTTAAGGTAAAGCCGGGGGAGATGATAGGGCTGGTGGGATCCTCGGGGGCGGGGAAGTCCACAATGATAAATCTCATCATGCATTTATATGATGTGGATGACGGTAAGCTCTTGATCGACGGTATAGATATAAAGGATATCAAGCTGGCGGATTACCATGCCCAGATAGGCGTGGTCTTACAGGAGACCTTCCTGTTTTCCGGAACGATCCTGAACAATATACGGTTTGCACGACCGGAGGCAACGACGATGGAAGTGATAAGAGCAGCCAAAATGGCTAATGCTCACGACTTTATATGCAAGACTCCGGACGGTTACAATACATATGTGGGAGAGAAGGGATACAATCTTTCCGGCGGTGAAAGGCAGAGGATAGCCATTGCCAGAGCGATCCTGAACGATCCGAGAATATTGATCCTGGATGAAGCGACAGCCAGCCTCGACACGGAAAGCGAGTACCTGATCCAGACGGCGCTTGATCGGCTTACGGAGGGCAAGACCACCTTTGCCATAGCTCACAGACTTTCCACGCTTAAGAATGCGGACCGGCTGGTGGTGATAGACGGCCACAGGATCGCGGAAGTGGGAAGCCACAATGAACTCATGGAGAAGAAGGGGATCTATTACGGGCTTGTAACGGCCCAGCTTGAAATGCAGGGTACACCCGCATCGGAGAATGCGGCGGTGTAAATGTTTTGATGTACTTGAAGGGTTATAATTAATTATTGCGTTATGGAGGTTTCTATGGAAACAGTACTTGAAAGATTTTTACGTTATGTGAAGGTGGACACACAGTCACAGGAGGATGTGGAAAGAGTGCCCAGCACCGAGAAGCAGTTTGATCTGGCAAATATGCTGGTGGAGGAGCTTAAAGCGATGGGAGCTCACAATGTGAGACTTACGGAAAATTGCTATATCTATGCGGAGATCCCGGCTACCACAGAAGAAAAGTGGGCTTCATTGGGCTTTATCTCCCACATGGATACCAGCGACGCGGTGTCCGGTAAGGATGTAAATCCTCAGATCATTAAAAACTACGACGGAAAGACCGTAGTGATCAATAAAAAGATGGCCCTCACCATGGGACCCGAAGAATATCCGGATCTTCTTACAAGAGTGGGTGAGGACCTCATCGTTACAGACGGAAACACACTCCTCGGAGCGGATGACAAGGCAGGCGTGGCGGAGATCATGACCATGGCGGAGTATCTGCTGGAGCACAGAGAGATAAGGCACGGAAAGATCATGATCGGCTTCACTCCCGACGAAGAAGTGGGACGGGGTGCGGATTTCTTTGATGTCAGGGAATTCGGTGCGGACTTTGCCTATACGGTGGATGGCGGTCCCGTGGGCGAGATCGAATACGAAAACTTTAATGCGGCAGCTCTTACCGTTACTGTTACAGGAAAGAGCGTTCATCCGGGATCTGCAAAAAATGTGATGAAGAATGCTCTGACTCTGGGAATGAAGTACGATTCCCTTCTTCCCGAAAACGAAGTTCCGGAGTTTACGGAAGGTTACGAAGGCTTCCACCATCTCACCAACATGGAAGGAAATGTGGATAAGGCTGTAATGCACTACATCTTAAGAGACCATGATGAGGAAAAGCTGGAAGAAAAGAAGCGTGTGGCAATAGAGACCGGGGAATATCTCAATAAGATCTACGGCCCGGGAACTTTTGCGGTGGAGATAAAAGACCAGTACTGCAATATGAAAAAGAAGATCGAGCCCTATATGTTCCTTATCGATAATGTTAAGGATGTGATGACGGAGCTGGGTATCACGCCCAGGGTAAGCGCCATCCGCGGCGGAACGGATGGGGCAAGGCTTTCCTTTATGGGGCTGCCCTGCCCCAATCTCTGCACCGGAGGAGCAAATTACCACGGAAGATTTGAGTATGTTACCGTCCAGTCCATGGAAAAGTGTGTGGACATCCTGATCCGTCTGGCTTCAAAGAAAATCACAAAGTAAGGACAGCTATAAATGATACAGGTTTCAAAAAATGCCATGTTCCACGTGCACACATACAGATGCAGGCATGCTACGGGAACTGACAGGGAATACATAGAAAGGGCCATAGAACTGGGAGCGGATCAGATCTGGTTTACGGATCATGCGCCATATCCCGGGGATAAGATCGGAACCAGGATGCTTTTTTCGGAGCTTCCCGAATATGTTTCGACAATGAAAGCCCTCGAGAAAGAATATGCCCGGGATATAGACCTTAAGATCGGGCTGGAGATGGAATACCTTCCATCCTACGAAAACTATATCAGGGATACAAGGAGCTCGGGAGATTTTGATCTCCTTATCCTGGGACAACACTACTACGAAAGGCCGGACGGAAGTTTCTATTTCGGCCGCAGGGGAGAGGATTGCCTTAACGAAAGGTTCGGCCAATGCGAAGGCATGGTGCGGGGCATTAAAAGCGGCCTCTTCGACGTGGTGGCTCATCCCGACAGGATCTTCAGGAATTGCACCGTTTGGACTCCCGAAATGGCGGAGCTTTCCAAAAAGATCATCGATGCGGTCCGGGGGACGGACATTTTCCTTGAAATGAATTACAGTTCCTCAATAAAAAAGAACCATTATTGGACGGAGTTTTGGGATATGGTTCCTAAGGATGTGAAGACATTAAAGGGATTGGATGCACACGAGGTGGCGGCACTTAGGCTCCTTGATTTTGAACTTGTACCGGTCCGTTGAGGCAGGAACCGATGTACCAGGGAGGTTAACATGGGTTATCAGGTCTACGAATATCTAATATACGGTCTATATTTCCTCATGATATTTGAGCAGGTAGTTATAACGATCGGCAAAAAGAAGAGAAGCGTGTACCATATGCTTCTCTGCACTTTGTGTATCATCACCGTAGGCGGTTATCTGGTAATGATGAACGCCTCCACGGCCGAGCTTGCGCTGGAAGCCAACAAGGTGACCTACCTGGGGGGCTGTCTCCTTCCTATCGTTGTGCTTAAGATCGGGGCTGATATGTGTAATATCAACATGAAGATGTGGGTCTACGGAATGCTTGCCATCGTAGCCATTGTGGTGCTTG
This sequence comes from Lachnospiraceae bacterium, assembly GCA_017444675.1. Classification (GTDB taxonomy): domain Bacteria; phylum Bacillota; class Clostridia; order Lachnospirales; family Lachnospiraceae; genus RGIG3528. The sequence continues at coordinate 4,423 of JAFSWD010000056.1, read as the reverse complement.
GCCTGTCCTGGTCCTCGGGATATACGGATCATTATTACAAGAGTTACTACATTGAGACGGTTAACGGGATAACAGTGCTCCATAAGGAGTACGGACCCTGGCACAAAGCCTTTTACTTCTATCTGCTGCTGTATTTTATTGTGGCAGCCATAGTCATAGTCCACGGTGTCAGGAACTACAGAAACTATTCAAACAAGGTGGTCATCCTTTACACCGTGATCTGGGGCGGACTGTATTTTACCTATTTTGGTGAAAGATTTTTACACCTGAACATTAAACTTATGCCCATTATGCTGGCCATCGGAATGACCTGTTTCGTGTTTTTGTTCAGAAGAGCGAATCTCTTAAGCATGAATACCAATTTCCTTAATATCGAGGAAAGAGTAAAAGTAAACGGATATATAGTCTTTAACATGAACGAAAGACTGATGTCACTAAACGAAAGGATGACGGAGTTTTTCCCGGAGCTTAAAGGGATAGAGATCGATTCCGAACTCTCGGAGCTTAGGGGAAAACCCTTTTACGAGAAGGTCTTTCTTCCCATGATCACCGACCAATTGCCGCAGATCGACGGCGTGGAAGTGAACGGAAGATATTTAAGGACATATCTCAGAAGGATCAATGCCGCAGGGCAGTTCGGTGACCGCGGCTGGGTCATCGGAGTGGGAGATATATCCGAGGAGGTAAAGTACAAGGAAATGCTTAAGAACTACCGTGAAAGACTGGAAGCGGAAGTTCTTGAAAAAACCAAGGATATTGATAACATACGTCAGGCCATCGTAATGGGCATGGCCAGCATGATAGAGAGCCGTGATTTTTCCACCGGCGGTCACATCAGGCGTACAAGTGACGTGGTGAGCATCTTTTCCAAGGAACTCATGGCATCGGGCTATCCTTTAAGCAAAAAGTTTTTGCATATGGTGGTCATCGCTGCGCCTATGCACGATCTGGGAAAGATCGGAGTGGATGATGCTGTTCTTAAAAAGAAAGGCAAGTATACTCCCGAAGAATACGAGGAGATGAAAAAACATGCTGCCAACGGAGCGGTCATAGTGCGGCGCGTTTTTTCCGGCATGAGTGACGAAGAGCTGGTAAACGTGGTTGCAAACGTGGCCAATTATCACCATGAAAAATGGAACGGACAGGGCTATCCTCTGGGACTAAAGGGAGAGGAGATACCCGTTGAAGCAAGGATAATGGCTCTGGCGGATGTATTTGATGCACTTGTAAGTAAGAGATACTACAAAGAGGCTTACAGCTATGATGAAGCCTTTAAGATCATAGAAGAGTCCATCGGAAGTCATTTCGACCCGGAGCTTGGAAAGATATTCTTAAAAACACGCCCAAAACTCGAGGAAATGTATGACCGATACGCAAGGGACAATGCGGAAGAACTCAGAAGGGAGGCGGGATTATGACAGTGATCATATTCTACACCGTGGCATTCGGCTTGAACCTTTTGATCTTCTTTAATTTTATATGCAGAAAAGAATACCAGAGTGAGCTGAACTTCTTTATTGCCCTGGCCCTTCTCCTTAGAAGCTACGGACAGTTGATGATCGCCGGGGCAAAGACCCTGGACATGGCATTGTTCGCCAACGAGATCTTCTATTTCGGAGGAGCCTTCCTTCCCGCCTTTATGTTCCTGGCGGTGGCAAGACTGGGAAAGATAGAACTGCCGAGATTTGTGGAGCTGATACTGCTGGCCTATTCCTTCATGATCATGATGTTCGTGCTCTCTATAGGAAAATCCGACATCTACTATTCCGAGGTCTATCTTGTGAGACATGAGGAAGGATATGCCACGCTGGGTAAGGAATACGGACCGGCTCATGTGCTCTATACCATAATGCTGATGGGCTATGTGGTGGGATTTATTTTCCTGTTCATTCGGGTGTACAGGAACAAAAACGTGGTATCCAAGAGGGTGGTAAGCCTTTCATCCTATCTGGCCATTATCGTGATATTTTTGTATCTTCTGGACAGACTGGTGCATTTCCCCATTTCCCTTACATCCGTTGCCTATCTCATAGCATCCCTGCTCTGCATCAAGATCATGAGTGATGCGGAAATGCATGACCTTAACGGGTGCATACTGGAGGCAATGAACGGCAGGGAAACCAGTGGCGTGGTGGTCTTTGACCAAAAAGAGAATTTTATAAATGCCAATGAAAAGGCGAAAGAGATATATCCCCAGATCAAAAAACTGAGGGTGGGAAAGAAGGTTCCGGACAGTGCCGGAGACTTTTACAGGCATGTTGCCCAAAGGATCTGGGAACTCAGATACGGTATCTATAATCCGGAAAACAGCGAAGTGGTGACTGTGGGAGATCGTAAATACGAGATCTACCTTAATGACATAGCCCTGCGTAAGGGTAATGCTCCCGTGGGAACCTTCATTGAGATCGAGGATGTTACCGTAAGAGAGAATATTGCCGAGATGGAAGCCCAGTACGGTAAGGAACTGGAAGAAGATGTAAAGAAAAAAGAGAATGAGATCAGAGACATGCAGAACAGGCTGGTGCTGGGGCTTGCTACTGTGGTTGAAAGCAGGGACAGCAGTACGGGCGAGCACATCGTGAGAACTCAGAAAGGAGTAAAGATCCTTACGGAAAGGCTTAAAAATTCGGAATGCATTAAGCTTTCCCCTGAATATCTGGATGCCGTCACGTTGGCAACGCCTATGCATGATCTGGGAAAGATCGCCATTGACGACAGGATACTTAAAGAGAAAAACAAGACCCGGGAGCAGGAGGAACTGATCATCAGGCTCCACACCGAGGAAGGGGCCAAGACTGTAAGAAAGGTGCTGGCGGGCATCAGCGGCAGGGAAAAGGGAAGTCAGTTTACCGATATTGCGGTGAACATAGCCAATTACCACCATGAGAGATGGAACGGCAGCGGAGCTCCCTTCGGCCTTAAGGGTAAAGAGATACCTACGGAAGCAAGGATCGTGGCCTACATAGACTCTCTGGACTATTATCTCGGAGGTGAGGATGGACGAGAGATCCTGCCCTTTGATAAGGCCTTTGACGAGATAGTAAACGGCATCGGAACGCTTTATGATCCCGAGATAGGCGTGGAATTCGTTAAGTGCAGGAATGAACTTAAGGAGATTTACAGTGAAGGCGTGAGTGTCTAGTGCATCGGTTCTTAAATAACCGGACCGGTGCGCAGGATGTTTGCCCGGGAGTGCATGTCTGAAAAGACAGGTGCAGCCGGGGTGAGAAGAGGGCCCGGAAAGGACCGAAGGTGCGGAAACAGCATGAGGCCCGCTGTGGATCAGAGTGAGGGATAAATGGATTTATCTGAAAACGGTATAAAAATGAAATACAAAAAATGCGGGAACAGCGGGCTTAAAATGCCCGCTCTTTCCTTGGGACTGTGGCACAGTTTCGGAAATAGGGGAGATTTTAATCGGCAAAAGGAAATTATCTTCCGGGCCTTTGATCTTGGGATAAACTGCTTCGATCTTGCGAATAATTACGGACCGCCCTACGGAGCGGCGGAAACCAATTTCGGAAAAGTGATGAAGGAGATTAAAAGCCACAGGGACGAGATGCTGATAACCACAAAGGCAGGGTTTGACATGTGGCCCGGACCATACGGAGATCATGGGAGCGGGAAGTATCTGACCGCATCCCTGGATCAAAGCCTTAAAAGAATGGGGCTGGATCACGTGGACATATATTACCACCATCGGCCCGATCCGGAAACACCCTTGGAAGAAACCTGCCGGGCACTGGATTCTCTGGTGAGAGCAGGGAAAACCTTGTATGTGGGAGTTTCCAATTACAATAAAGAGCAGACCGATGCGGCCCTTAAGATATTTAAAAGGCTGGGTACGCCTTTTGTGGTGAATCAGAGCAGGTTCTCCCTTTTGGACAGAAAGATAGAAAGGACCGGGCTGTTATCCTATGTAAATGACCGGGGGCTTGGGCTCGTGACCTTCAGTCCTCTGGCTCAAGGCCTTCTCACCGGAAAGTACCTGGGCAGTGTGCCCTCCGATTCCAGAGTAATGACGGACGGAAGATACCTTACCGCCGCAGATGCAGAAAATCCGGAGCTTCGGGAAAAGGTGAAGGCCCTTTGCGAGATCGCATTATCTCGCGGCCAGACCCCGGCTCAGATGGCACTTTCATGGGTCCTTTCCCACGAAGCTGTCACGGGAGTGATAATCGGCGCATCCTCTGCGGGGCAGCTCACGGAAAACCTTGCGGCCCTTGAAAACACAGGGTTTACGGCGGAAGAGCTGGAAAAGATAAATAAAATAACCATAAAGAATTAGCACTCACCTCTTGACAGTGCTAACAATTGGGTGTATAAAAAGAGTATAAATGAACCTTTGGGGACGGGGTTAGGGGTTCACTTTTTGAGCCTTTGGGGACGGGGTTGTGGGTTCACTTTTTGAGCCTTTGGGGAC
>JAFSWD010000003.1 GCA_017444675.1 Lachnospiraceae bacterium | reverse complement strand
GTTAGAGGTTAATTTTACGGCGCAGAGCGCCAAAATGAAACTCTAACCCCGTCCCCGGGTGTCAAAAACTGAACCCCTATCCCCGTCCCCGGGTGTCAAAAACTGAACCCCTATCCCCGTCCCCGAGGGTCAAAAGTGAACCCCTAACCCCGTCCCCAAAGGCTCATTTTTTACACTGCGTGATTGAAACCTGCGTGATTTTTTGATACAATAAAAGGACTGAAAAATCTGAAAAATAAACAAAAAAATTTAAATAGGAGTGACAATCGGAGGTTTATATGACAGTTAAAGACGTACAGGAAACATTGGGTGCCAGGTTTGCCAGCGGTGAAGAGTGGGCGGACAGGGAAGTGCACATGGCTTGCGGTTCTGATATGATGAGCGACGTTCTGGCCTTTGTAAAGGACAGAGCCGTGCTTCTGACGGGGCTTTGCAATCCTCAGGTTATAAGGACTGCCGAAATGATGGATGTTGTTGCCATAGTTTTTGTGCGCAGCAAAAAACCGGATGAGCAGATGATAGAGCTCGCAAACGAGAGAGAGATCCCCCTTCTTTGCACGGGCCATAGGATGTTTTCGGCATGCGGCCTCCTCTACGAAAAAGGGTTACGCGGAGGTGCCGATTATGAGCGACTCAATTAAATTAAACTATCAGATAAACGACGAAGATTTTACCAGAGCGGGAGAAGCTTCCGGAGATGTGAAGAAGAGGCTCCGTCAGATGGGCTGTTCTCCCGAGGTCATCAGAAAAGTGGCCATAGCCATGTATGAGGGCGAGATAAACATGGTCATCCATGCTGACGGCGGAGAGATCAATGTGGAAATAACGCCTGAGGATATTACCATGGTTTTAAAGGATAAGGGACCGGGGATCCCCGACATCGAAAAAGCCATGCAGGCAGGCTATTCCACTGCTCCGGACAATGTGCGCGCATTGGGCTTCGGCGCAGGAATGGGATTGCCGAACATGAAAAAATATTCTGATGAAATGCACATAGATACGGTGATAGGCGAAGGAACCACAGTAACAATGAAGGTGTATCAGTAGCAGAAGAACAGAAAGACACTACATAAGGACATAAACCCGCGTGCGCAGCCTGCGGGGGATTCCGGACATACACCGACTATGCGCGAACGCACGTTTGCGAGAATCGGTATATGTCCGGGATCATCCGTGAAATGAAATTTCACTGATTTAGTCCGTACCTTAGTAATTGACGTTCTCATATGGGGTGAAACATTGAACAGTGAAACTATATTTACAAATTCCGTGAGATTGGACCCGGACTTATGCAAGGGGTGCATCAATTGCATAAAAAGGTGTCCGACTCAGGCTATAAGGGTGAGGAATCACAAGGCTATCATTACGAAGGAGCGATGCATAGACTGCGGCGAATGTATCAGGATCTGCCAAAATCACGCTAAGCTCCCCAGCTATGATCCCCTGGAAGTGATAAATGATTACGATTATACGGTGGCTCTGCCCGCACCTTCTCTTTACGGGCAGTTCAATAATCTTGACGACGTTAACATAGTGCTTACGGCCCTTAAAAGAATGGGTTTTGATGATGTTTATGAAGTGGGAGCCTCCGCTGAAGTGGTTTCCCAGCTTTCGAGAGATTATATCAAAAAACACAGGGAGCAGTGGCCTCTTATAAGCACGGCCTGCCCTTCGGTGGTGAGACTTATCAGAGTTAAATTTCCAAATCTGATCGAGCATCTCCTTCCCATCGATCCCCCGGTGGAGATCGCGGCCAAGGAAGCCAGAAAGCGGGCTGTGGAAAAGACGGGTCTGCCCGAGGACAAGATAGGTATCGTGTTTATTTCACCCTGCCCTTCCAAGGTGACCTCCGTCAAGGCGCCTCTGGGCATGGAGAAAAGCAATATCGATGCTGTCTGTGCCATAAAAGACGTTTATCTTAAATTACTTCCGTTAATGAAGCAGATAGATGACCCCGAGGACTTGGCTATGGCAGGAAAGATCGGTGTGGGCTGGGGCGTTTCCGGCGGCGAAGCGGGCGGGCTTATCACCGACAACTATCTTGCGGCCGACGGCATAGAAAACGTAAACAAGATCCTGGAGGATCTGGAGGATCAGAAGTTCGGAAATCTTGAGTTCATTGAACTCAATGCCTGCAACGGCGGCTGCGTGGGCGGTGTTCTGACGGTGGAAAACCCTTATGTTGCCAAAGTTAAGATGAACCGGTTGAAAAAATATATGCCTGTGGCATTAAAGCGGATCGAATCCGGAGATGCCATAAAGCCGGAAAATGCCATGTGGACCAGGGAGATCGAGTACGAGCCCGTATTTGCGCTGGGTGAAGGCATGAAGGACAATATCCACAAGATGAACATGGTGGCTGAGATCGAAAAGCGTCTGCCGGGGCTTGACTGCGGCGCCTGCGGAGCTCCCACCTGTCTTGCTCTGGCGGAGGACATCGTTAAGGGAGAGGCCAAGGAGCTGGACTGCATACATCTTCTCAGGGAGTACGTGCACAGACTCTCCGGAGAGATCAGCAAGCTGGATCCGATGTAAACTTTATAATTTACATACAATTTATTTAAAAAATTTAAATTTTATGATACACTGAAAAATAGCCAACTGTCTTTCGTTCAAAGGATGAAAATATGAGCTATATTTATCAATTCGATGTAGCGGCTCTTTTGCTGGCCGTTGTCATCATAATAGAATATGTGTTGAGAAGCACGGTTAAATCCCGCCAGACCAATGCTTTTTTGAATCTCCTGTTTGCGGCTACCACCGCAACGCTTTTCGATCTGTCCAGCTGTTTTGCGCTGGAATACGCGGCGGTCCTGCCACTGTGGTTTAACCATATGCTTTTGATAGGGTTCAATATCTTTTACCACGGACTTTCTCCTCTGTATCTGTATTACATGGTGGTGTCTTCAAAGAGAGATGAAGAAAGATTCAGCGCCTTTGAATATGTCCTGATTATAGCGCCCTATTCACTGGATCTTATAATGACCCTCACAAACGGCCTCACAAACTTTGTGTACTACATAGACGAGGATTTTGTTTACCATACCGGATTCGGTGCTTTTATCAGTTACGGTCTGGCGTTCTTCTATGTGTTTATAGCCATTGCTTTTTTCTTCAGACGCAGAAAGAGCCTGCACGGAAAGCAGATCATGAACATGACCATTTATACCGTTATACTTTTGGCGTCGATGATCATACAGCTTACACATAACAATCTGCTTATCGTTGATTTCGGTATCATGCTTTCGATCCTCATCATGGCCTTTACCATGGAGAGCCCGGCCTACTACGAAGAACAGCAATTGGGCATATATAATCGCGTCGCCTTCCAGACTGTAACATCAAACCTTATAGCCAACGGAAAGCAGTTCGCGGTAATAGGCATTAAAGCAGAAGGACTTTCGGATTTCAGACAGATCGTGGGTATCGAAAGTGTATTGCAGTTAAGAAAAGAGATAGCAAAGTTCCTTGTTTCCATAGCGGGTAGAAAAGAAGTTTTCTCCTTCACGGAATCCAGGTTTGCGATAATAGTTGACGGCGGTGAATCGGAAGTTGAAATGGTTACCAAGAAGATCCGCAGAAGATTTGATAATCCTTTCCAGGCCAACGAGGAAGGTATCAGGCTGGGATGTTCCATGTGCCGTTTCGCCTTCCCGAGAGATGCCCAGTCCACCGAAAGCGTCATGAACCTTTTGGAGTATTCCTTAAGCAAAGCATCGGAAAACGGACGGGAAAGCGTGGTTGTGGCAGATTCCGCATTACTGGAAGAGAGAAGAAGGACCACTCAGGTCTTAAGGATCCTGAAAAAAGCCCTGGCGGAAAACAGATTCAGCGTTTATTACCAGCCCATCTATTCCGTGGAAAGTCGTCGGTTTACATCGGCTGAAGCTCTTCTCAGATTGTATGATGACGATTTCGGATTCATCAGTCCCGATGAGTTCGTTCCCATAGCTGAAAAGAACGGTCTTATCATTAAGATCGGGGAATATGTTTTCAGAGAGGTATGTGACTTTATCGCTACCAACAAGATCTGGGAAAAAGGTATCGAATATATAGATGTAAACCTTTCTCCCATGCAATGCCTGCAGGATGATCTTCATGACAGACTCACTTCCGTCATGGATGAATATAATCTGGATTATTCCCGTATCAGCCTTGAGATAAATGAAACCGCCAGCATGGTATCCGGTAAGCTTCTTAAGGAAAATATGCAGAAGATGACGGAAAGCGGCATCAGATTCTCACTGGACGATTACGGAACAGGTTTTGCAAATCTCACCACCGTGGTGGAGTATCCCTTCTCCATAGTAAAGCTGGATAAGAAGATGCTCTGGAGCGCCATGAAGAACGATAAGGCAATGACGGTTCTGAGGCAGACCATCCGAATGATGAAGCAGCTTTCGCTGGAACTCATTGCAGAAGGCGTGGAAACCGAAGAACAGGCACAGCTTTTGGCATATTACGGCTGTGATTTTTTCCAGGGTTACTTCTATGCTAAGCCTCAAAATGCCGAGTCTTTCCTTAAGTTTCTGGAAACAAATCTTTTACCTAAAGAGGAAGAAGCTATATGACAGTTAAAGAAATAGCGGAAAAATGTGCTTTTAAGATACTAAATTCGGCGGAAAGTGCCGATGCGAAAGAAGTCAGATCGGTATATTGCTGTGACCTTTTGAGCATTGCCATGTCCAGAATGTCCGAAGAGGCAGCCTGGGTAACAGTCATGAGCAACATGAATACCCTGGCGGTGGCAAGCCTTACGGATGTTTCCTGTGTCATTCTTGCGGAAGGAGTGGCTGTGGAGGATAACATGCTGGCTAAGGCAAAGGAGCAGGAGATCGCTCTGTTTTCCACAGATCTTCCGGTTTTTGAAGCGGCAATGATGATCGGAAAAGCTTTGGGAATGTAGGATCACAAAATAAAGATAAAAAAATACGAATGGAGGTGTAGATCATGGAACTTAAACAGGTTTTCTACGATTTGCACCTCCATTCCTGTCTGTCACCCTGCGGAGACGATGAGATGACCCCGGCCACCATAGCAGGCATAGCTGCTCTCAACGGCCTTCAGGTAATCGCCCTCACGGACCATAACTCCTGCAGGAATTGCGAGCCTTTTTTAAAGGCCTGTGAATTTTACGGGATCCTGGGCATTCCGGGAATGGAACTCACCACATCCGAAGAGATCCATGTGGTCTGCCTCTTTCCGACGCTGGAGGATGCTCTGAACTTTGACGCCTATGTATATGAGCATCTTATGAATGTGGAAAATAATGAAAAGATCTTCGGAAAGCAGCAGATCATGAATGAAGACGACGAGGAGATCGGACGGCTGTCAAAGCTCCTTATCAATGCCACAGACATAGATTTTGACGACGTTTTTGATCTGGTGGGCTCTTATAACGGGATCATGATCCCCGCCCATCTGGATAAGACCACTACATCCCTTCTGTCCCAGCTGGGCTTCATCCCTCCGGACTCCAGGTTTAAGACTGCTGAGCTTAAAAACATGGATAATCTCCATCGCTTAAGAAAAGCCCATCCTTATCTGGAAAACTGTAAGATCATCACAGATTCCGATGCCCATTATGTTAAACATATAAATAAGGCGGTAAACACTCTTTTGGTGGAAGAGTTCTCAAGAGAAGCGGTTTTAAAGGCATTAAGTTAAAAATAAAGCGGCAGACCGGTTGCCGCTTTATTTTTTTACCGAATATTATCCTACATATTTTTTCAGTGTCTTTTCTACAGCACCTACGCCTGCGATGAGTTCCAGGAAATAACCTGCCACCTTATCGGCAAGTCCGACCTCATAAAGATCTACGCCCCAGATCTTGGAATTCTTAAGGATGGGCTTGATCTTATCAAGAGCTTCCCTGCCGTCTCCAAGTTTAATATCCGCTACCAGAGGACAAACCTCGGGGAGCATGGGATCTGAACTTAATTCAAACTTGTTGCCCTTATCGTCGATAGCCATGATATAACGGATCCAGCCCGCATAAACCAGGGGGATCAGCTTTAAGGAATCCACGGAAAGATCGGAACGACGGGCATAAGCCTTCACTGTTTCACCAAAACGGATGGGGAGCTTTTGGGATGTGTCCGTAGCGATCCTTTGAGGAGCATCGGGCATGAAAGGATTGGGTATCCTCTTCTCCACAACATCATCAATAAACTGCTTGGGGCTCATAATGCCGGGATCTACGACCACGGGAAGTCCTTCCACATATCCGATGGTACGTACCATCTTGTTTAAAACGGGATCCTGCATCTCCTTGGAAATAAGTGTGTATCCGAGAAGACAGCCGAATACCGCAAGGCTGGTGTGAAGAGGGTTAAGGCAGGTGCAGACCTTCATCTTTTCTACCTTGTCCACGGTTTCTCTGTCGGTGAACATGATGCCGCCCTTTTCAAGCTCAGGACGTCCGTTGGGGAATTTATCCTCGATAACCAGATATTCGCACTCCTCAGCGTTTACAAAGGGCGCAACATAGGTGTTTTTGGAGGTGATAATTGGCTCTGCATCTTCGATGCCGTCCGCCTTAAGCATAGCTTCCACGGAGGCATCCGGACGGGGTGTGATCTTGTCGATCATTGACCAGGGGAAAGAAACCTTCTTTTCGTTATTTATATAATCCACAAAGCCCTTTTGAATGAGGCCCTTGAATTCCCATTCCCTGGCAAAAGCCTCAACAGCGGCATAGAGCTTGTCCCCGTTATGGGAGCAGTTATCCATGGAAACAAAGGCAATGGGCTTTTCGCCTGCCAAAAATCTTGTATAAAGCAGGGAAACTACCTTGCCCAGATAGCTTTCCGGCTTTGCGGGGCCGTTCTTAAGGTCCTCTGCCACTGAAGGAAGCATCTCTCCCTTACCGTTTACAAGGCTGTAACCCTTTTCGGTAATGGTGAAGCTGGCCATCTGGAGGCTGTCGCTCTTAAATATCTCCTTAAGTCTGTCATAGGCCGCAGTATTGTCAGAGTCAAGTGTAAGACTCTCGGCGATACTTCCCACCACGGTCTTTTGGATCTTGCCGCTGGCCATAAAGGTGGCAAGAATAGAGAGATCGTCATGGGGTGCATACATTTTCTCGATGATCTCGTAATCATAGCCTTCACAAACTGTGAGACCCCTATCGATAACACCCTTATTTAAAAGGTTCTGAACCACATTTGCCTGAAAAGCGCGGAAGATATTTCCTGCTCCGAAGTGGATCCATACAGGAGCCTTTTTGGTCTTTTCGATCATGGCATCGCGGTCAAACCCGGGAAGGTCATATCCGAGAGCTTCCCATTCTTTGGTATTTTTTAATCCTTCATTATTTAACTTCATGGCTACCTACTTTCTGGTCTGGCTTTTTTCAATAGCTTCCCAAAGTCCGTTAAGATAAGTGGCACCCAATGCACGATCGTAGAGACCGTAGCCGGGCATTGCAACTTCGTCCCAGATCATTCTTCCGTGGTCGGGACGGATAGGGCCGTCAAAGCCTATGTCATAAAGAGCTTTCATGATCTCGTACATGTCGAAGGAACCTGTGCGGGAAAGATGAGGTGCTTCTTCGAAATCAAGATGACCGGGCTCTGTGCAGTTGAACTTTAAGTTTCTTACATGAGCGAAGTGGATCCTTCCCTTTAAGGATCTGATCATATCGGGAAGATCGTTCTCAAGATTTGTGCCGTAGGAACCGGAGCAGAAGGTAACACCGTTGTGCGGGTTGTCTACCATCTTCATCATGCGAAGGATGTTTGCCTTGTTGATGATGATCCTGGGAAGTCCGAAAACGCTCCAGGCGGGATCATCGGGATGGATCGCCATGTTGATGTCATATTTATCGCAAACGGGCATGATCCTCTCAAGGAAATACTTGAGATTGGCAAAGAGCTTCTCTGCATCCACGGTGGAGTACATCTCAAAAAGCTCCTTGATCTTAGCCATTCTTTCGGGCTCCCAGCCGGGAAGAACAGCACCGTTGGAATCCTTGGAAATAGCCTCGAACATATTTTCGGGGGTGATCTTATCTATAGCTTCCTGGGAATAGGCAAGTCCTGTGGATCCGTCAGCCAGCTTTCTTGCCAGTTCTGTTCTTGTCCAGTCAAAAACGGGCATGAAGTTGTAGCAGACCATATGTATGCCTTCAAGACCAAGATTTTCCAGTGTCTGAATGTAGTTATCGATATAAAGGTCGCGGTCGGGAGTTCCGACTTTAATGGCATCATGGATGTTAACGCTTTCGATGCCGGAAATGTGAAGTCCGGAAGCTTCAACCTCATCCTTTAATGCCTTGATCCTTTCGCGGCTCCATATCTCTCCGGGGGTGGTGTCATAGAGAGTAGTGATAACTCCTGTCACTCCTGGAACCTGTCTGATCTGTTTCAAGGTTACGGTGTCAAACTTTGACCCGAACCAGCGCATTGTCATTTCCATATTATGCTCCTTTGTTGTTGGAATGATAAATTCATGGGTTATTACACATAATTATATGAGGGTGATTTCTTTTTTTCAACCGAATTATTTTCATAAAATAGGTAAAAATAGCACTTATTACAGAAAAAACATACAAAAAAACGACCTGACGGCCGTTTTATTTCGGTATTATAAAGGTTACGGTGGTACCCACGTTGGGAGTGCTTTCAATGTAAAACTCCCCATGCATCATCTCTTCGATACGCTTTTTGGTGTTAATGAGACCTATATGGCTTCTGGAGGTGTCCTGTTCGGCCATGGACGAAAAACCTGCGCCGTTATCGATGATCTTTACCACGTGCTTGTCTTCTTCGGCGTAAGATCTGACAGTGATCTTTCCACCGGGCTCGGTGCGTTTACGTATGCCGTGCTTGATCGCATTTTCCACCATGGGCTGGATGGAAAGTGAAGGGAGAAAGAAGTTGTTGTCATGTATATCATATTCCACTTCCAGATCCGGGAAGCGGAGCTGTTCAATGTCCGTATACGTTCTTGTGTGTTCCAGTTCCTTGATAAATGTCACCGGAGTGGTGAGATCCAGAGAATCCATGTTGGTACGGAGATAGGTGGAAAATTCCGTAATAACGGTCTGGGCCTGTACCGGATTCTGGCCTACAAGAGCCTTTATGGTGGTCAGCGTGTTATAAAGGAAATGGGGCTGGATCTGGGACATCATGATCGCGATCTTGTTTTTGGTAAGCTCTGCCTCCAGTTCAGCCTCTTTGGTAGCCTGAAACTCAAGATAATGCTGGGCTTCCGTTTCATAAAGCATGAAGAGGGAAAGGGCTGTGGCCGGCCAAAGTATCGAAATGTCCGCGGTTGCCACCTGCACACAGGAGGTGATGATGGGCGTGATCATGGTAAAGAGAAGCATTTCATTTTTCTTTCTCGTATGCTTGTTCTTGTCTCTGAGGATAGTGATCAAAAGAAGAACAAAGGAAGCTACCACATAAACATAGGAGAATAAAATATTCCAATAGTAGAAAGGTCCTCTGATGGGCTTTGTAAGCTCATCGAAGTAAAAAACCATACCGTTAAAAGGGTTGATAAAAGCTATGATCACAAATTCAGCCAGCAAAGGGAGGGCGAAAAGATAGCAGATCGGAGAAAAAGGAATGGGAGGTTTCTTTAAAAACCTTACCTTTGCAAGAATGAACCATTGCCAGCAAAATACAGTCTGGGAAATGTAATAAACCGAATAAGCAAACAATTCAAAATACCAGGCAAAGGGTAAAGGCAAAATGCCGGAAAAATAAGATACCGCATTTGCACCCAGGATAGTGCTTACAGACACCATCATGCTGCGGAACAGGTATTTATCCTGCATGTCCACGTTACCCGTGCTGTTTGTGAACCATATTATTGTAAGGACCAGCAGAGCGCCCAGGTCCAATATTATGTTTACCTGATAAAGACTCATTAAACTCCCATCTTTCCGACTCTGCGAAAACAGTGGAAACCGGTGGATTACATGGATCGGATTAATTCAAGATTCAGTATAAAATCACACGTCAATTTTTACAACGGAAATATTTTACTTTGTTAGTCGCAAAATCACTTTTTTAGCCTTTTTTACCCGTATTAAAGTCCTTTTGAGAAGCTACGGCTTCTATGGAAGGGCTAAAGGAGAAACAAAGTGCCCGGTATTGAAATGACTTGCGAAAAATGCTATCATACACACAGTCTGCACCGCAAACAGGATTTGCGTCCAAGGACCGGAACGGAGTAAATATGCAAGTAGAAATTGACGGATACAAAGTTAATTATATCACAAAAGGTGACAACAAGAAATATGTAATTATTCTACAAGGTTGGGGGACAAAAATAGGGATTTACGACGGGATCGTAAATGCGTTGTGTGACAAATATAAAGTGGTTTCCCTTGACCTGCCGGGCTTCGGAGACAGCACGGAGCCCAGAGAAGGCTGGAGTGTGGAGGATTATAAAAACTTTTTCCTGAAGTTTGTTAAGACTCTGGGCATAGATTCCGCCACCCTTATCGGCCATTCCTTCGGCGGAAGGGTGATCATAAAGCTTTTTGCCGAAAAGGATCTGGATTTTAATGTGGAAAAGATCGTTCTGATCGACAGCGCGGGCATAGTGAGACCCAAAAGCTTTAAGACAAAGGCTAAGATCGCAAGATATAAGATGATAAAGAAACTGGCAGGTTTAAAGATCTCCGGCTTTTTCTTCGGACCGGCCATAGAAGAATGGAAGAAAAAGCAGGGCTCCGAGGATTACAGAAATGCCAGTCCCGTAATGAGAGAATGCCTTGTAAAGGCGGTAAATGAGGACCTTACCTATCTCCTTCCGAAGATCGACAGGGAAACGCTCCTTATCTGGGGCGACAAGGACACGGCCACTCCCTTACAGGACGGAAAAGACATGGAAAGGCTGATCCCTGGCGCAGGTCTCGCGGTCATTCCCGGAACGGGCCACTATTCTTTTCTTGAGGCGCCGGGAGTCTTTTCAAGGATCATAAATGCTTTTCTTTGATGAGTAAGTAAGAACGGACGGGTTAAAGCTGTGAAAATGATATTATTAACCATAATTCAGATATGTTTTATTGTTTTGGGATGTGTGACCATTTGGTACGGCATGCGCTACAATATCCACATGTTCCAGCAGAACAGCTACAAGAACAGGGTTCAGATCAAATGGCTTAGGGAAAATTTTTCCAGGCAGAGATTCCTTTTGATCGATATATTGCCTCTCCTTCTTGTTTCTTTCTTAGGGGCATATATTTCCGCGATGATCTTTGTTGTTCTGTTTTCAACACTTGTCGCGACAGGATATGCCTTGTTGAAAAAAAACAATACCAAGAAAAAACTGGTTTTTACCAAAAGAGTTAAAAGACTGATCGCCTGTGATCTGTTCCTGAATATCGCTGTCCTTGCGGCTGTGGGGATATTTACGGGAAGGGCGGCAGGTTTAAACACAGCCTTAAGGGCGGTAAGCGCTGCGATCATCCTACTTACGATTTTACAGCCCCTTGTGCCGGTATTGGCAAATGTGATCATGAAGCCGGTTGAGAAGCATATAAATAACTCTTTTATAAATGAAGCCAAAAGGATGCTTGCCCAAAATCCGGGCATTAAGGTGATCGGAGTTACGGGAAGCTACGGAAAGACCAGTTTAAAGTTTTTCCTTAAGGAACTCTTATCCGAAAAATTTAATGTGCTTGCTACTCCGGAAAGCTTTAATACGCCCATGGGAGTGGTAAGGACGATAAGAGAAGGCCTTAAGCCCACCCATGAGATCTTCATCTGCGAAATGGGTGCAAGAAATGTGGGAGATATAAAAGAGATCTGTGATATAGTCAACCCGTCCCACGGGGTCATTACTTCGGTCGGACCTCAGCATCTGGAGAGCTTTAAGACCATAGACAATGTGAGAAAGACGAAGTTTGAACTGGCCCGGGCCCTTCCCCCAGGAGGAAAGCTCTTTATAAACGGCGATTCTCCGGAAGCCAGAAAAGAAGAGGGCGATTTTAACCGCATATATTACGGCGTTGATTCAAAAGATGGTTATTATGCGAAAGACATCAGGCTTACATCTTTGGGAACCGATTTTACCGTGGTCACCCCTGACGGAGAGACAGAGGAATTTCATATGAGGCTCATTGGCTCCGTGAATGTTCTTAATGTGCTGGGAGCCATAGCAGTGGCTCATTCCTTCGGGACCGGCCTATCGGAACTTAAGGTGCCCGTCAGAAGGCTGCTGCCCGTAAGCCACAGATTGGAACTTAGAGAAAACGGTCTTTACACAATCATAGATGATGCGTATAATTCTAATCCCGTGGGCTCCAAGGCAGCGGTGGAAACCCTTAAACAGTTTGAAGGCGTCAGGATCCTTATAACACCGGGAATGGTGGAACTGGGTGAAAGGGAAGACGAGCTTCATTACAAGTTCGGTACTTATGCATCCGACTGCTGTGACTATATCCTGCTGGTCAACAGATACAGGACAAAGGAAATAAAAAGAGGGGCTTTGGAAAGCGGATTTCCGGAAGACAGGCTTTTTGAATTCGATAAATTTACGGAAGCCATGGATTTTGCCTGCACTAAGATAAAAGATGAAGGACACAGGTTCATTTTGCTGGAAAATGACCTGCCGGACAATTATTAAAAAAACGTATCCGGTCCTAAGGAGGATTTAAAATGATAAATTTGGCGGTATTCTTCGGAGGTCGCTCCGTAGAGCATGAGGTTTCGGTCATATCTGCATTACAGGCCGTAGCAAGTCTGGACAGGAGCAGATATCAGGTCATTCCGGTATATATTACCAAGCAGAATGAGATGTACATCGGAGAGGCTGTGGGAGATATAAAAGAATATAAGGATATTCCCGGACTTTTGAAAAAGTCCCGCAAGGTGATCCTTATAAATGACGGTAAATATACGGTGCTTACAAGCTATCCTTCCAGGCTTTTCGGTAATTTCACTCAAAGAGTGGATGTGGCATTTCCCATATTGCACGGGACCAACGTGGAAGACGGTGTGTTCCAGGGATATTTAAAGCATCTGGGAGTTCCTTTTGTGGGCTGTGATGTATTTTCATCTGCGGTGGGTATGGATAAATATGCCCAGAAGGTGATCCTTAGATACAACAGGGTTCCTGTGCTTGACAGCCTTTTGTTTACTCTTTCCGATTATAAAAACACGGATAAGATGGTTAAGGAAATAGAAGAAAAGATAGGTTATCCGGTTATTATAAAGGCAGCAAATCTGGGCTCTTCCGTGGGGATCTCGGTAGCTAAGGACCGGGAGTCGTTATATGCAGCCATAGACGATTCTTTCAGATATGCAAGGAAGGTATTGGCAGAGCATGCCATTACCAATCTCAGAGAGATAAACTGCTCTGTTCTGGGGGATGAGAATGAGGCCGTGGCTTCGGAAATAGAAGAGCCTTTCCACAGTAAAGAGATATTGAGCTACAAAGATAAGTATCAGGGCGGCGGAAAGAGCGGCTCCAAGGGTATGGCAGGCGTTTCCAGACAGATACCCGCAAACGTATCTCCGGAAATGAGAGACCGCATCAGGGAGTTGGCGGTAAAGAGCTTTAAGGTTCTGGGCTGCAGCGGTGTTTCCAGAATAGACTTCATGCTGGATGAAGACAGAAACGAGCTTTACTTTAACGAGATAAACACGATCCCCGGATCTCTGGCTTTCTATCTTTGGGAGCCTGTGGGGATACCTTATAGGGATCTGCTTAACAGAATGGTGGAACTTGCTTTAAAGAGGGCAAGAGAAGATGAAAAACTGACCTTTTCCTTTGATACGAACCTGCTTTCAAACAATGCGTTTTCGGGAAGTAAAGGAGCAAAAGGCTCTAAGATGTAAGGCGGTACAATGAAAAAGAACGTGCTGATAAAGATAACCGGCCTTCGTGCCGGAGGCAGTGAAGACGAAGATATGGAGTTGATGGTGAACGGAACCTTTATGCAGAGCGAGGATAAGGTCTATCTGAGCTATGAAGAAACGGATCCGGACGGTATGGACTATAAATGCCGTTTGAAGCTGGGGAAGGATGAGGTGGTGTACTCCAAGACCGGCATACTCACAACAGAACTCTATTATTGTCTGGGTGAGCCCTATGAATCCATAGTCAATACACCTTTTGGTACACTGGAGGTGGAGATAGTTACGGAGAAGATAGAGTATAAAAATAATCCGGAAGCCCTTGTGGATCTGAGCCTTGACTATCTTTTGACCCTTAATGACGAATATGTTTCCAATTGCAATATGAAGGTTTATGTTCAGGAGATCGTAAACCCGGCAATATTGTAACAGGCAAAAAAATAAGCTTCGGGAGATTCCCGAAGCTATTGTTTTGTCAGAAATTATTTTATAGGATCAACCAAACTGTAACTGTATATCTTTTGTATATACATCAACGTAGCTGTAAGAAGCAGTTTTTATTGTATCAGCTGCCTGATCGAGCTTTATAGTAAAAATACAAGGATAGGTCTCGGTTATTGTTCCCTCAACAACGTCGTACCTGTTACGTCCCATATTTTTAGTGACTTTTACGTGATTACCTACATTACCCCTAATGCTCCTCACTACGGCACCCATGTCGCCCTGCTGCTTCATAACATTCTCCTTTCGCGGCCGTCAGACCATTCACGTATTTCCCTGTGTTTTCGCTAAAAAACACAAGAATTAGATATTGAATTTTCCGAAAACTACTATATCATGTGCTTTATATTTTGTCAAGAAAAAATAGTGGTAATTTAGCGTGGTAAACACAAGATGTTGTAAAAATCCCCCCGGGGCCAGTGGCCGCAGGGGGGCTCATTTTATTTAGTCTTCTTTTTTTGGGAATTAGCTTCCTTTTGAGCCTTTTCAGCTTTGCTTAAAAGACGTTTGAAGAAGCCTTTCTTTTCAGGGGGTGTTTCAAGAGGACCGCGAAGTCCGGAAACCTTGATGATGTACATACCGTTGATAACAGCCTTTACTTCCTTCTTTACAGGGATGTTATCGAAGATCTTGGCATCACACATGAGGGTGTGAACCTGAGGACCTACCTTTGCCTTTACAACAGGCACTTTGGAACGCTTAAGGTACCAGGGGGTCTGCTGAAGTACGATATCGGGAAATCCCGCTTCTGTCATCTTCATCCGCTTTTTATCGATGATGAGCATTGAAACGGTCTGGGCACCGTTCATTATGTTTGCTTCCGCAGCTTCCTGCTTTTTCTGCATTTTATTGCCCCAGATAACAAGAGCAACAAGTCCGACAACAAGAACCCCGAGGATAACCAAAAGAACTATTGACCACGTTGCCATCAATACAACGGGACTGATGTAAATAAATACTGACATTTAAGAACCTACCTCTCTGAACGGGCTAAAATAAAACCTGAGTTTCTGCCCCGATAATTGGGTATAATATACAGTAAAAACGACTATTTTTCAATGTTTTTTTCTTGAGCTGCCAATGCTTTTCTTTCCTGTTTGCGGGAATAGTTTTTCGTAAGGTATTTTTCGTGGCCTTCAAGCATTTTTCCGACGATCTTCCGGGTGTAAGCCCCTACAAACTTAAGTTCTTCATCCGAAAGCTTGTCCGGATAAATGGGCTCGCCGTATTCGATGACTGCTGTGGCCCTTTTTATAAAGGGTTTATGGTTTTCAAAGATATCGTCGGCTCCGGAAACAGCTACCGGAACAATGGGACAGCCGGACTTTGTGGAGATCTTGAAGCTTCCTTCTTTAAAGGGGTTCATCTCCCTTGTTTTGCTTCTGGTGCCTTCGGGAGAGATGTACATTGAGATACCGTTGTTAATGTTGTCGATGCTCTGGAGGATCATCTTAAGCCCGGAACGTGGATCTTTTCTGTCCAGGAAATAACAGCTGCAAAGATCCATCCACCAGGAAAGGAAAGGCACTTTACGCAATTCCTTTTTGGAAACTATGCCTGTAAGAACGGGCAGCGAGGCATATGCCAGCGCGGCGTCCAAAATTCCTCTGTGGTTTGCGGCAAACATCACCGGCTTATCCTTGGGAACATTGTCAAGCCCCAGCTTTATAACTTTGGTGCCGGCAAAGAACAATACCATCGAAAAGCCCACCTTTACAACGGGCTGTGCTATCTTAGATACCTGCACGGGATGGGTGCGCCTCATAATCTCCAGCACGATCAGGAGAGGGGAGGTGATTATAAAAAACAATACAAGGGTGAGAACTGCCATTAGTAAGAAAAACATATGTATTTATTCCTCCGTTGTCTGAGGGCTGTTGTTGTCGGTGTCGAGAACGGATATGCCATCTTCCGCAGCTTTGACGGGATAGAGAGGGCTCTTTTGGGTGAACCGGATGGAATCCTCCACAACCTTTGCCTGATCGTAGCCCGTAGGCCACATGAAGTAGCCGTAACTGTCGGTCAGGTATTCCGTATCGGTCTTTTCATAAGGATAATAATATTGAACTTTTCCGTTGATATCAAAGAGGATATTGCCGTCCCGGTCTCTTCTGGGGATCTTGACAATGGGGGTATCCGACGCGTCCAGGGCGATGGTATCGTTGCTGGGAATGAACAGGATATCCCTGAACAGGGCATTGCCTTCACTGTCATAAACCAGATTGCCGTTTATGTCCAAAAGGGGCTCCGAGTAATAGGGCTTATCGTCATCGTCTGTCCAGAGGAATTGATTGATGAACAGGGCGGGCTTGGTAAGGATGTAGTCCGTATCGCCGTCGGCAAACATCTGTCCGTCAACGTTAACAACCGGCTCGGGAACTATGCAGTTACCTTCGTAGTCCTTAAGGAGTATTCCGTCGGGAGTCCTTAAATAAGGAATGAGGTAAGGCATATAGGTCTCGGGATTGATCAAAACCCTGGTCTTGGTCTCATCGGTATAGGCAAGAACACCTTCCTTGGAATGATGCTCATAGTACTTTTTGGCAAACTTGATATCGGCGGTATCCACAAGAGGAGTTTTATCAAGATACTCTCTTGAAACAGTGGAAGGGCATTTATAATACTCTTCCAGAGTCTGTCCGCTGTAGTAAAGATAATATGCAAGAGGAACTCCTACATATCTTATATGCCAGGGTTCATAGGAATAGCCAGTGATCATAACATCATCCTCGGAGTATCTTAAGATAAATCCGAAACGCCAGCAATTTTCGGCGATCCAACGGCCTTCGGCGGATCTGGCAAAACTGTTTACCAGGTCATATCCGCAGGACTGGCAGGAAATGTCAATGGCAAGACCGGTCTGATGTTCACTGGTGCCGGGCTGTGCGGAATAGTAGTTGGTATGAGATATGCCGTTTGCAAAGATATAATTGGTATAAATGGTGTACTGTCTTTCGTAGGAACGATATCCGGACACACCTACAATATTTAAGCCGCTGTTTTCCCAGGCATCGTCGCACATGGCATCGAAGGCCTCGGCTGCATAGGAGCGAAGGAGGAACCTGTCCTCGGTGCTTCCGGGGTTAAGAGAGTGACGGATGGCTGTGAGACCCTCCGGAACGTAATTGTCCGGAAGAGGATGTTCACGGTTAACTATGAATGTATAATCGGAAGGATCCGTGATCGGAGCCTCGAAATCCGTTTTAACCAAAGGAATGGGCGAAGGGGTGGCTGTAGCATCCGGTGTGGGGGTAAATACCGGCTCTTCGGTGATAAGAGGCTCGGGGGTTGCTGTTATTTCGGGTATCGGAGTGTCCGTAGCCTTCGGAATGTCAGTGGGAGCCTTTGAAGTATCGGGAACGGGCGTCGGAGTCGCAACCGCTTTTTCCGTAGGAGTTGCATTGTAATCCGGGGGAGGAGTAAGAAGCTCCGAAGGTGAAACGAAAAAGCTTTGTTCACAGCCTCCGAAAACCAATGTAAATGCAAGCATAGCTGCAGATAGGATCAGGGTTTTTGATTTTTTATTGTTCTTTCTCATGTTCTTCTCTTTTCGTATTCAGATCGAAAATATAAGGGAGATTTCCCTATAATCGGAAAAAAGTATAGCACGTTTAAATTAGTTATGCAAGTTACGGAAATGTTACAGCGGAAAAGTGAGCCTAGGGGACGGGGTTGTGGGTTCATTTTTTGACACCCGGGGACGGGGTTGGGGGTTCATTTTTTGACACCCGGGGACGGGGTTAGGGGTTCACTTTTTGACACCTGGGGACGGGGTTAGAGGTTCAC
>JAFSWD010000055.1 GCA_017444675.1 Lachnospiraceae bacterium | reverse complement strand
TTTTGAGCCTTTTGACATTTTTGTGACATTGTGACATTTTTGTATCAATTTTATCAGCCCAAGTACATCAAAACCAAAGCGTAAAATAGTCTGTAAACAGGCTATCGTTCATATTTTATAAAAGCTTAAGAAAAAAAGACCACCCTCAGGTAGTCTCTCTTTCTACTATTTTGGCGTCAAAAACCAAATGTCTGTGTTTTTTTCCTTCGATCACTTCAAAAAGCAGATGACTGGTTTCCAAAGCCATTTGCTTTATCGGCTGTGCAACAGTGGTTATTGAAGGCAGATAAAAAGCTGTAAGATCTATTCCGTCAAAGCCCATCACCGCCACATCTTCAGGGATCTTTCTTCCTGTTTCCAGAAACGCTCTGCAGGCCCCTACAGCCATTACATCGGCTATTGCAAAGACAGCATCAAACTCAACGCCCTCTTCTATGATTTTTTTGGCGGAGGAATACCCCGTGTAATAGGAGTACTCTTCATTGTCCTTGGGAAGATATCTTATAAGCTTTTCATCAACAGGTATACCGGCTTCTTTTAAAGCTGCCTTATAACCCGCAAGTCTAAGCATTCCCACAGAAGTATCATCTTCCGCTCCCGCAAAGATAGCTATCCTTTTGTAACCTTTACTTAAAAGGAAAGAAGTCGCGATCTTACCTTCTCTTTCATCATCTACAGCAACGGAAGAATAGTCCTCTTCGTTTACGCCTTTCAGCGGTGCACCTATGGTGGAAACAACATAGGGAACATTCAGCATGGCAAGATTTTTACCGGTCCTGGTGACTATACCGCCGAGAAAGACTATGCCGCAAAGCTTCTTTTCTTTAGCCAGTTCGAGGGCCACATCCGCTTCATCTTCCGCCGGATCCACGTGCTGAAGCACCATAGTGTAGCCTCTGGAAATGATATCCTCCTCCATGATCTTTATCATCACATTAAAGAAGGGATTGGTCATTCCCTTTACAAGAACAGCTATGGCCTTGCCCTCGCTCCTTTTAAGATTTCGGGCACTGTTATTCGGCACATAGCCCAGTTCCCTGATCTTAGCGAGAACAAGCTGTTTCGTTTCTTCATTTATATTGGGGTGGTCATTTATTGCTCTGGAAACGGTACTCACACCTACTCCGCAGGCCTTTGCCACATCCCTGATAGTTATTTGTTCCATATAAACCCCTGTGACAAAATGAACTATTGGAAACGTTACCAATAATTATATTATCACAATTTTCTCTCATTGCAACCCAAATTTTTTATTTATTTCTCTTCACCTCATACATCATGAGTGCCGCAGCAACGGATGCATTAAGGCTTTCCACCTTTCCCGACATGGGAATTATTACTTTTTCCCGGGCAAGATCGGTAATCTCATCACTTAACCCATTACCTTCATTTCCTATAAGAATTGCGGTTTTTCCCTTATAATCCGCTTCATAGTAGGGTTTTGTAGCCGAAAGATGGGTGGCAAGTGTATTAAAGCCGTTTTTGTTAAGTTCTTTTACAAAAAGGGTAAGATCGTCGGTATATAAGACAGGCATTCTGAACAATGCTCCCATGGTAGACCTTACCACCTTGGGATTGTATGGATCCACACAGTTCCGACTTAGGACTATTCCATCTATGCCGGCTGCCTCGGCGGTTCTTATTATGGTGCCCAGATTCCCGGGATCCTGAAGATTTTCCAATAGTACCAAGCTTTTTGCTTCCTTTACCCGCTCCGAAGCCATCGCCCCGGGTATTTTGACCAGGGCCAGAACTCCCTGAGGAGTCACGGTCTCCGAGATCTTATTAAATACTTCATTTGAAACCGTTTCATAGGGACAGCTCACTTCGCCGCATTCCCTCAGATAATTCTCAGAAAGAAAAGCTTTTTCTACGATCCCCATTTCAAGAGCCTCATTGAACATCTTTCTGCCCTCGGTCACAAATAATCCCTGTTCCTGCCGTTCCTTCGACTTCTTCATTAAAGCCGACAGATTCTTTAATTGTCCGTTATTCTCCGATGTTATCATCTTTTCACTGTTCTGCGGCCATATCCGCAAGCTTTGCGGCCTGATCCGCCGCCGTAAGAGCATCGATAAATTCCTGGATATCTCCGTTCATAACATCATCAAGACTGTATGATGTGTAATGTATCCTGTGATCGGTGCAGCGTCCCTGAGGGAAATTGTAGGTCCTGACCTTTTCCGATCTGTCTCCCGTTCCCACCTGGCTCTTTCTCGCTGCCGCCTCCGCATCATGAGCTTTTTCAAGTTCCAATTCGTAAAGCTTGGCTCTGAGCACTCTTAAAGCCTTATCCCTGTTCTTTAACTGAGACTTTTCATCCTGACAGGAGATAACTATTCCTGTGGGATAATGGGTAAGACGCACTGCGGAGTCTGTGGTATTAACGCACTGACCGCCGTTTCCCGATGATCTGAATACATCGATCCTGTAATCCTTGGGATCGATCTTAACATCCACTTCCTCGGCTTCGGGCATTATCGCTACAGTAGCTGTGGATGTATGGATCCTGCCGCCGCTTTCCGTTACCGGTACTCTCTGCACTCTGTGAACGCCGCTTTCATACTTGAGTTTAGAATACACTCTGTTTCCGCTCAGCATGAAAACACATTCCCTGATACCGCCTATTTCGGATTCGTTTATGCTAACAAGTTCTGTCTTCCAGCGCTGTGTCTCCGCATATTTTGAATACATCCTGTAAAGCTCTGCGGCAAACAGGGCAGCCTCTTCACCGCCAGCACCCGCTCTGATCTCCACGCAAACGTTCTTTTCATCATTGGGATCCTTGGGCAAAAGCAGGATCTTAAGATCCTGTTCCAGTTTTTCCACATTTTTCTTGGAAGCATCCAGTTCCTCCTTTGCAAGTTCTCTCATCTCATCATCTGACTCATTGTCCAATATCTCAAGAGAGTCCTGAATGTTCTGTTTTTCTTTCTTATAATTATTGTAGGTCTCCACAAGCTCCATAAGGTCATTGGATTCCTTCATGAGCTTTTTAAAACGGGCCTGATCATTAACTACCTGAGGCTCAGCGAGTTCATTTTGTATTTCCTCATATCTTTTGATCAGGTCTTCCAATTTATCAAACATTTATTTATCCTTTCTTCCTGTAACTATGCGGTCAAGGCCTGCATAGTCCTTTATAACCCTGACTTCGGTAAAGCCCTGTTCCAGCATTAAGGCTGACACTTCGCTTCCCTGGTCGTAACCGATCTCGTATGCTAAAATTCCGTTGTCATTAAGGCTATAAGTGGCTTCTTTTGTAATCCTTCTGTAAAACCATAATCCATCCTCCGAACCGTCAAGCGCCGTTCTGGGTTCATATTCCCGGACGCTTACCGAAAGTGTATCTATAACCGCCGTTTTTATATAGGGCGGGTTTGAAACGATAATATCAAATTTTTTGTTCTCGTATTCTGTTCCTTTAAGAGCATCAAAAAGATCGCCGGCAAAAAAAGCCGTCTTTTCTTCAGCCTGATTTCTGCGGGCATTTCTTTTGGCAAGTTCCACCGCACCTTCGGAAATATCACAGCCCACACCTTTTTTAATATCAGCGGTTTTTGCCAGAGCTATAAGTATACATCCCGTTCCCGTGCACATGTCAAGAACAGTTTTACCTTTTGCGTACCTTGCTGTTTCTTCCACCAAAAGCTCGGTATCAAATCTGGGTATCAAAGTATCCTTACTCACCTCAAATTCAAGACCG
>JAFSWD010000054.1 GCA_017444675.1 Lachnospiraceae bacterium | reverse complement strand
CCCCGTCCCCAAAGGGTCAAAAAGTGAACCTCTAACCCCGTCCCCAAAGGGTCAAAAACTGAACCTCTAACCCCGCCCCCAGGTGTCAAAAAATGAACCCCTAACCCCGTCCCCATGGCTCAAAAAAACGGGCAAGTTTCCTCACCCGTGCTATGTTTACTATATAATTATTTATTTCTGTAGATGATGTCGTCTCTTCCGGGACCGTTGCTGATCATGGTGATGGGGAAACCGATCTCCTTTTCCACGAACTCGATGTAGTTACGGCAGTTCTCGGGAAGATCTTCGTACTTCTTGATGCCTCTGATATCGCACTTCCAGCCGGGAAGCTTCTTAAGAACGGGCTTAGCCTTCTCAAGCATTACCGTTGTAGGGAAGTCTGTGGTTACTTCACCGTCTATGTCGTAGCCTACACAAACCGGGATCTCATCAAGATAGCCCAAAACGTCAAGCACTGTGAAAGCCACATCTGTGGTTCCCTGGATGCGGCAGCCGTACTTACTTGCAACGCAGTCGAACCATCCCATTCTTCTGGGTCTTCCGGTGGTTGCACCGTACTCACCGCCGTCTCCGCCTCTGCGTCTCAGTTCATCTGCCTCATCGCCGAAGATCTCGGAAACGAAAGCACCTGCGCCAACTGCAGAAGAGTAGGCCTTGCAGACTGTAACGATCTGCTTGATCTCATAGGGAGGAACTCCCGCACCGATGGCACCGTAAGCTGCCAAAGTGGAAGAAGAGGTAACCATGGGATAGATACCGTGATCGGGATCTTTAAGAGAGCCAAGCTGTCCTTCAAGAAGAACCGTCTTGCCCTCCTTAAGAGCCTTCCAAAGGAAAGCACTTGTGTCACATACAAAAGGATCCAGCATCTTCTTATACTCCATAAGAGTATTGAAGAGGTCCTTCTCATCAAGAGCAGGCTTGTGATAAAGATTTACCAGCATGGCATTCTTTATCTCCGCAACTCTTGCGATCTTAGCCTTAAGGCTTTCTGTATCCCCGTAAAGTTCCGAAACCTGGAAACCTATCTTGGAATACTTATCGGAATAGAAAGGAGCAATACCGGACTTGGTGGAACCGAAGGAATTCTTGCCCAGTCTCTCCTCTTCAAATTTATCAAAATCAATGTGGTAAGGCATTACCATCTGAGCTCTGTCGGAAACAAGAAGCTTCGGCATAGGAACTCCCTTATCCGTAATGCTCTTCACCTCTTCAAAAAGCTTCGGCACATTCAACGCAACACCGTTTCCGATAATGCTGGTGGTGTGATCGTAGAAAACACCGGAAGGCAAAGTGTGAAGGGCAAACTTACCGTACTTGTTTACGATAGTGTGTCCCGCATTAGCGCCGCCCTGAAAACGAACGATAATGTCCGCATCCTGAGCAAGCATATCAGTGATCTTACCTTTTCCTTCATCGCCCCAATTGGCTCCGACAATAGCTTTTACCATATCAACACTCTCCTACATAAAGATTAAATTACCTTAACGGTCTTGATCCGCGGATCCTTTCGGACTCGCTTCATCACAACATTCTTATTCTATCACATTTGATAAAAAAATCACTAAGAATATCATAATTATTTCTTATAACTGTACTTATACAGATCAGACCTATCTGAGGTCCGCAAGCTCAAGGATCAGTCTCTCTGTCTTTTCCCAGCCCAGGCAGGGATCGGTGATGGACTTACCGTAAACGCCGCCGTCAGGCTTCTGACAGCCGTCTTCAAGATAGGACTCTATCATAAGCCCCTTGACCATCCTGCAGACTTCTTCGGAGTATCTGGTACTGTGAAGAACTTCCTTCGCGATACGGATCTGTTCCTCGAACATCTTACCGGAATTGCAATGATTGCAGTCAATGACTGCCGCACAACCGTCAAGTCCTGCTTTAACACAGGTTTCATGAAGACTCCTTAAGTCTTCGTAATGGTAATTTGGAAGGGAACGGCCGGATTTGCTGAGGGATCCTCTGAGAATGGCGTGTGCCATAGGATTACCCTTACTCTTTACTTCCCATCCGGAATATACGAAATCATGAGGATGACTTGCGGCTATGATGGAATTGATCATGACCGAGATGTCTCCGCTGGTGGGGTTCTTCATTCCCACAGGAATATCCAGTGCACTTGCGGTGAGACGGTGAAGCTGGTTTTCAACCGATCTTGCACCTACAGCCACATAGGATAAAAGATCCGAAAGATATTGATGGTTTTCGGGATATAACATTTCATCGGCGCTTGAAAGTCCTGTCTGTCTGAGAGCTTCCAGATGAAGTTTACGGATAGCAAGGAGGCCTTTAAGCATGTCGGGAGCTCCGTTAGGATCGGGCTGATGGAGCATGCCCTTGTAGCCGTCGCCTGTGGTCCTGGGTTTGTTGGTATAGATCCTGGGCACGATAACGATCTTGTCCTTAACCTTATCCTGTACTCCCCTGAGTCTTGTGATGTACTCGATAACCGCATCTTCCCTGTCTGCCGAGCAGGGTCCGATAATAAGAAGCAGTTTATCGGACTTACCGGTAATAATGTCCTGTACCGCTTTATCGTTTTCCTTCTTCTTTTCAGCCAGTTCCTCAGATACGGGATACATGGCTTTTATGTCCTGCACCGAGGGCAATCTCTTTACAAATTCTGCATTCATTTTATCTTCATCCTTTCAATTCTTTTCATTTTTTATCAAACAACTTTCTTTTTTCCGTTGAAAGTCTCATGATCTCATGAATCCTCTCCGTATCTTCCTTACGGATGGCCTCTTTTAATATGTTAAACTTCTCCTCAAAAAGTTCCATCTGAAGAAGCAGTTCGTCCTTATTCATGTAAAACAATTCGGTCCACATGCTCTCATTGATCTTAGCGATCCTGGTCAGATCCCTGAAGGAATCTCCGGTATAATCCACCAGACTCTCGGAATCCTTACATACCATAAGAGATACCGCAATGCAATGGGTGAGCTGTGAAAGGAAACCTATCATCTCATCATGCTGCTCCGGACTCAGGGTCTTTACGGACCTGAAGCCCAGCTCACGCCCCAGCTCCTCGCAGGCTGCTATGCCCTCGGGAGTATTTTTAAGAGTGGGGGTTACAATATAATTGGCATTTTTAAAGATCTCTTTGGTGGCATTTTGTACACCGTAAACTTCACGTCCTGCCATGGGATGGGATCCGATGAACTCCAGATCCTCTCTTAAAATGGACTGGATCGGATATACCACATTTCTCTTAACTCCCGTAACATCGGTTATAAGAGCGCCGGATTTAATGTATTTCTGATTGTCTGTGATCCACTTAAGAAAAACCTTGGGATAAAGGCAGAACACCAAAAGATCGTATTTCCCGATAAATTCAGGATCGATCTCAGTGGTCCCCTCCGCTATGATCCCCTTATCCAAAGCATATTTAATGCTGCTCTCGGATCTGGTCACGGCTCCCACATGATAGCCCAGGTCTGTAAGTGCTTCCGCGTAGCTTCCGCCCAAAAGTCCCAGTCCCACTATCAGGATCTTCTTGTCTTTAGTTAATTTCCACATTAAGTCCTATCCTCCTCAAGTCTTCAAAAAAGCCGGGGTAGCTCTTTTTTACCGCTTCCGCGCCTTTTATCTCTCCGCCGGTCACGGTCAGCAATGCACAAAGAGCCATTACTATCCTGTGATCGTTGTGTCCGTCAAGTATCTCCACAGGCGCCTTTATCCCGCCCTCGGGAACGATCACTTCCTTCTCCGAAACCTGCAACTGAACTCCGAATTTCTTAAGTTCCTCAGCCATGACCGCTGCCCGGTCGCTTTCCTTTATCTTAAGTCTCTCCGTACCCGTAAAACGTCCGCCGTGCTTGGCCGCCGCATAGGCGAACAGCACCGGTCCCAGATCTATACAACCGCCTATATCCACCACAGCTCCCGGCCGATCCAGCCTTTTAAAGTGCTCCCGGCATATCCTGTCTCCCTGGACACTGTCGTTTTTTAGGCCATCCATTTCTATATCCTGTCCGAGACCGTTCATGGCATATATAAACGCGGCATTTGACCAGTCTCCTTCGGCCCTTTCTTTTAAAGGCCTGTACTTGGCATTTCCTTTTATCTCAAAGGTGTTTTCTTTGGTCTCGCGAATACATATGCCTGCCAGCTTAAGTACTTCTATGGTAATGTCTATATAGGCTCTGCTCTCAACCGGAGGTATCACTCTTATCTCGCTGTCTCCGCCAAGAAGGGGAAGGGCAAAGAGAAGGCCGGTTATGTACTGACTGGAAATGTTTCCCGGGATCTCATAAACGCCGGGCTGAAGTGCACCTTTAACACGGATCTCACCATTGTCCTTAGTGATAAAAACCTTCTTTTCCGGAAGGATATCCTCGTAGATCCCTACGCCTCTTTCCATCAGCCTTTCGGAACCGGTAAAAACAGAGGAGCTGCATTTGGCCGCCGCCACAGGGATAAAAAATCTCAAAGTGCTGCCGCTTTCCCGACATTTAAAAACCCCGTCCCGGAGCTTTTTCCCGCCGGAGCCCTTGATCTTAAGCGTGTCTCCTTCTTCTGTCACCTCTGCCCCCAGACTTTTGATGCAGTCGATACTGGCAAGGATGTCTTCGCTTTTGATATAATTGGATATTTCCGATTCACCGTCCGCAAGAGCAGCACATATCAGCATCCTGTGCACATAGCTCTTGGAAGGTACCGCCGAAAGCTTACCCTTTAATTCACTTTTAAAAAGCTTTGCTATCATGCTTTTTCTCCCAACATCTCCACAAGGAAATCCATAGCCATGGTATAGCCCTCAAAGCCGAAGCCTGCGATGGTCTTTACCGCAGCCTTACGGATATAACTTATCTGTCTGAAATCCTCACGCTCGTCCACCTTGGAAATGTGCACCTCCACAGTGGGGATGGAAACAGCCTTTACCGCATCCATTATGGCTATGCTTGTATGAGTGTAGGCTCCCGGGTTTATGATGATGCCGTCGACCTTATCAAAATAGGCCTGCCCTATGGCATCCACCAGATCGCCCTCATGGTTGGACTGTACAAAACTCACTTCTACGCCCTTTTCCTTCGCATGAAGGCTTATCATATCCACCAGATCCTTATAGGTGGCTTTACCGTAAATGTCGGGCTCACGTATGCCCAAAAGATTTAAGTTAGAACCGTTTATAACCAAAAATTTCATATCAGCTCCAGATCTGCTGCCCGCATAATGACATGACAGTATTTACATTGCTCTCTACAGAACGATCAGCATCTACAGTCACATCCGCCGCAGCTTTGTATATGTCATATCTTTCCCTGAACAGCTTTTCCAGCATCTCCCTGTTCTGCAGCAGGGGTCTGTCGGCCGTGGGGGTAAGATTTTCTATTTTTCTGTCCAGAAAGATAAGGATCCCGTCTCTCTTAAGCGCCCTGACATTTTCCGGATCCAGTACAGCTCCTCCACCGGTGGCAATGACCTTTCCCCCGGTCTTTGAAAGTTCGGCGATGGTTTCTTTCTCAATACATCTGAATTCAGACTCTCCCTTTTCCTTAAAGAAATCGGAGATCGTGCATCCTATCCTCTTTGTGATTACATCATCAGTGTCCTTAAATACCGTTCCAAGCTTTTTGGCCAGCGCTCTTCCCACCGTACTTTTACCGCAGGAGGGCATGCCTATCATGATCACATTTCGGACCTTTGCCAGCACCTCGGCATATGCTTTGTCAATGAGTTTGGTCTCCGTTTCCTTTAGATCCAGAAATCTTGTTCTGGCATATACCGCCTGGGCCGCCAGCATATAGAGCCCTCCGCAGGCTTTTATTCCGCGTGCTTCGGCATCAAGCACCAGATTGGAGCGGAGAGGGTGAAAAATGGCATCCACAACGCCGGACAAGTTCTTAAATCTCTCTATCTCTGCGGGACACTTCACGGTATCAGGATACATTCCCACCGGAGTGGTGTTTATAATGAAATCCGCATCACTATGCTCATTGTAGGCCTGTTCATAGGAAATGCAGTCTTCCCTCGGGCTTCTGGAAACCCTTAAGACGGTTTTTGCTCCCAGCTTCCCCGCCACATATCTCGCGGTCTTGGAAGTGCCACCCGTTCCCAGGATCAATACTTTGCTGTCCTTAAGATCCATGCCTTCATTAAGTATCATGGCCGTCATACCATCAGCATCGGTATTGTAGCCTTTAAGCTTTCCGTTACGGTTTACCACCGTATTGACGGCTCCTATCTCCCGGGCTGTTTCATCTATCTCATCCAGCATGGGGATAACCGTTTCCTTGTAGGGAATGGTTACATTTATGCCCTTAAAATCCCTTTTCTCAATGAATTCCTTCACTTTATCTCTCGGTATCTCATGAAGGATATAATCATAATCATCTATTGAACCGTGGATCT
>JAFSWD010000053.1 GCA_017444675.1 Lachnospiraceae bacterium | reverse complement strand
GGGAAAAATATGATATCGATTACGCTAAGATGTTTACGGAGTACGAGGGAAAAGAAACACCTGCCAGTCTGGACTGGGATATTTATTCGCCGCAGGAACTTTATAAGATAATGCGCGACGGAAAGAGAATTCTTACCACTCAGGTTCCGGTACAGGAATTTAAGAGGGTATTTACCCGGTATATCAATGAAGGATATGACATCGTTTACATCGGTTGTTCTTCAAAGCAGTCAGGATCGGTAAATACCGGCTTTGTTGTGGCTAAAGAGATCATGAGCGAAAATCCCGGATCTGAGATCTACATCGTAGATGCCTTGCGCGCATGCATGGGCGAGGGTGTTCTTGCCATTCGCGGCGCTGAATACAGAGATCAGGGTAAGAGCGCCGGAGAAATATATGACCTGCTCAATAAAGATGCAAATACAGTCAATCAATACATTACAGTACATTCTCTCGATGCACTTAAGAGAGCGGGCAGAGTCAAGGCTTCTGCTGCATTCCTCGGAAATCTTTTTGGCGTAAAGCCCATTCTTATTGCGGATAAGAACGGTGACCAGGTGCCTGTTAAGAAGGTTAAAGGCAGACAGACATCCATTAACGAGATCGTTAACCTTCTTAAGGAAAGCATCGTTGAGCCTGAAAAGCAGACGGTCTATATCGTTCACGCAGATTGCGAAGAAGAAGCAAAAAAACTGGAAAAACTGGTTAAAGAGCAGATTCCCTGCAAGGATACTCACATTTCTTACATCGGCCCCATCATCGGAGCTTCCATCGGACCGGATGCCATCGGACTCTTTGCTTTCGGTAAGGAAGTTACATTTGTTGCAGGTAATTGATGGTTGTGTCAAAAAGAAAGGTTAAGAAGAAAGCGCTAACACTTTTGTGGTGGAGCTTAAGGGGGTAATATGGACACAAGAGAACTTTCGGGAGAATTATATTCTTCTTTGATCAAGGGCGGGGCTGCAAATCTTCGCGCCAATGCCCAAATAGTAAATGACCTTAATGTTTTTCCCATTCCCGACGGAGATACGGGAGAAAACATGAGCCTTACAATAACCGGAGGTGTAACGGCCGCAGCAAACGCAGGTTCTTATTCGCTTTCCGAAGTATCGGATACCATTGCCAACGGTATGCTGCTTTCGGCCAGAGGAAACTCGGGAGTCATCCTTTCTCAGTTCTTTTCCGGCATAGCTAAAGGCTTTACGGGAAGTGATAAGGCAGACGTAAGGACAGTGGGATATGCCTTTAAATCAGGTGTACGCCGTGCTTATGAAGCTGTAATGAAGCCCACGGAAGGTACCATGCTCACCGTTGCGAGGGAGGCGACAGAATATGCCTGCGACAGGATCACGGATGACAGTACCATGGAATCTTTTTTCTCGGACGTACTGGATGAGATGAACCGTTCACTGAAACGCACGCCCCAGCTTTTGGATGTGCTCAGAGAGGCGGGGGTGATCGACAGCGGCGGAGCGGGTCTGGTTTATATAATTGACGGTATGAACAAGACACTGCAGGGAGAATACATTTCAGATGCGTCGCTTTCCTTTGGAAGCAAGGCTGTGGACACTTCGAAGTTTACTGCAGATTCTGTAATGGAATACGGCTATTGCACGGAATTCTTGCTTCAGCTTCAGAAATGCAAGGTGGATGTGGAGCATTTTTCAATAGATCCCATTCTTGAATTTTTGAATTCCATAGGTAATTCCATTGTTGCTTTTAAGACCGGAACCATTGTGAAGGTGCATGTGCACACTATGACACCCGGTAAGGTTTTTGATTACTGCCAGAAGTTTGGTGAATTCCTGACAATGAAATGCGAAAACATGACCTTGCAGCACAATGAGACAATAGTGGCCGAGGAAAAGAAGGAAAACAATGTTAAGTCGACAGGTGAACGAAAGAAATTCGCCACCGTTACCGTTGCGGCCGGAGATGGCATTAAAGAAACTCTTAAGACGCTGGGGGCGGATGCGGTTATAGAAGGAGGACAGGGCAAGAATCCTTCTTCCGAGGATTTTATGGAAGCATTTGACAGCGTGAACGCGGACACGATCTTTGTCCTTCCCAACAATGGTAATATTGTGATGGCTGCACGGCTTGCCGCGGATATATATGCAGATTCAAAAGTCATTGTCATTCCTTCCAAGAGTATCGGGGAGGGATATGCGGCGCTCAGCATGCTTTCCTATGACAGCGGCGATGTTGAGGGTATTGCCAATGATATGTCGGAGGCCATGCAAGGTGTTGTAACGGGCGAAGTTACGCGGTCCGTAAGAGACGCCAACATTGGCGGCATAGATATCAAGAATAACGCGTACATCGGGTTTTCAGGTAAGAACATGCTGGCATCGGAAGAGGACAAGCTCGATACTGCCCTTG
>JAFSWD010000052.1 GCA_017444675.1 Lachnospiraceae bacterium | reverse complement strand
GTGGGTATTTTCTACGGACCCGGCGACGCAGGTGATTTCAAGACACCTCAGGGCCTCTTCGTTGACGATGACGGCGATATGTATGTGGCCGACACGGAAAATCACAGAATAGTTCACATGGACAGCAAGGGCGATCTGGTAGAGATCTTTACCAATCCCGAAAGCAGCCTTTCCACAGGTGAAGTTTTCTCACCTTCAAAGCTTATTGTAAATGATACCGGTTATATCTACGTGGTACGTGGTGAAAATATCATGGCCATTGACGGAAACGGTACTTTCAGAGGCTATTACGGACAGACCAATATAGGCTTTAACCTGGCAGACGTTTTACTTAGAATGTTCGCATCCGAACAGCAAAAGCTTTTTGCCACCAAGAGACTTGCATCCTCCTATATCAATCTTACCTACGGCGACGACGGAATGATCTATGCCACCAGTATGGAAAGAGAAGAGGGCGAGATCAAAAAGCTTAATTCCGTGGGCGAAAACACTTACCGTAAATATAAGACTGTAGGTAACAGCCTGCAGAATCCTATCACCGCCTGGATCAGGAAATCACTTAAATCCGTTGTTGCGGGCCAGAGCTTCAAGTTCGGTGAATACTTCAACGATGACATGATGTACATTGAACCCATGTTCATGGACATATGTGTGGATAATGACGGAATAGTAACCTTCATTGAGCAGTTGAACGGTAAGGTATATCAATACGATCAGGACGGGAGAATGCTGGTGGCCTTCGGAGGATTGGGAGAAAAGAAGGGTACCTTCTCAAGACCCAGTGCCATAGATGTGGACAGCAAAGGAAGGATCTACATTCTGGATCAGATCAGCTGCAGCATTCAGATATTTGAACCCACAGAGTTCATACAGAACATCCATGAAGCCACATCCACTTATAATAACGGTGATTATCAGGCATCTTATGAGCTGTGGCAGAAGGTTTTATCTACCGACGAAAACTATGATCTGGCTCATGTAGGTATTGCAAAAGCCCTTTACAAACAGGGTAAGTACAAGGAAGCAATGGAAGAGTCCAAGATCGTAGGTGACAGAGATACCTACACCATGGCTTTCGATGAATATAAGTACGAAGTACTGAGAGCTCATTTCTTCCCTATCGTGCTTCTGGCTTTTGCTATCGTATTGGCTGTGATCTTCCTGATCAGGATATTTGCCAAGGCTGCAAACAAGGGCTACTGGAAGTTCTTAAGAGAAAAAGACAAGAATATGAGCATGGGATCCGGCATCATGTATTCCTTTAATGTAATGCTTCATCCCTTCGATGCTTATGAAGGTCTTAAGAATAACAGAGACAGGATCAATCCTTACGTTCCCATCGTCATCCTTGTGATCGCTTATATCGTAAGAGTTGCTTATCTTTATATAGTACATTTTCCGCTGGCATCCATCGAAACAAAGGACATCAACCTTTGGATCGAACTTGCAAAGCTGTGGATAATCCCGATCTCATGGATACCCGCTTCCTTCATGGCAACGAGTATATCGGGTGGTGAGAGTAAGATGAAGGAGATAGCTTTTGCATCCGCTTCCTCACTCACACCTTATATTGTGATCATGACACCCCTTATGTTCCTTTCGAACATAATGTCCAAGACTCAGCAATCCTGGTACGGCGTTTTCGAAGTGCTTGCTTATGTAGGAATGTTCCTTCTGTTGTTTGCTTCAATGATAGCACTCAACAATTACACCTTCGGTAAAGCACTCGGCATGATGTTCATGTCGGCATTCTTAATGTTAGTTTTGTGGCTGGTTTGCTTGCTTTGCTACGTACTTACCGGAAGAATGATACAGTTTGTGATCTCGCTGTTAGAAGAGTTCAGACTTAATTTCCTGTAAAAACCGGGGATTGAAAGGAGTAAAAGCTTTATGTCAAAGCGTTTGAAAGAATGGCTGAAAGGGAAGATAGGCTCTGTGATCGTACTTGCTTTGGTATTGATCATGGTAATAGCGGGATCTGTCAGCATCAAGAAGGCGAGGGAAAATGCCATCACCTTCGAGGATACTTATGAAGCTCCCGAAAAGACAGCTGATCTTATGTCGGCCGGAGAATATAAGAGTATAGCTAAAAGTGATTCCCTTGAACTTTATTTCTGTGAAGAGAAGGGTGCTGTTCAGATAAAAGATCTGAAGAGCGGTCATCTTTGGAAGACGATAACCGACGAAGAGGTTTATCCCACCAAGGGTGTTAACAAGCAATGGGTAGCCTATCTTCAGTCTCCCATATGTATCTCCTACAACGATCTTAAAAAGAGAGATTCGGGTGTTAAGAAGGTATATGCGGGTAAGGACTGCGGAAGTCTTGATATCGAGTACATCGATAACGGAGTTGCAGTTACCTACGGTTTCCTCACTCCCGGTATATTTATCACCGTAGAGTACACACTTGACGGCGATGAGCTGGTGGTTAAGGTTCCCTGGGAAAAGATCAGAGAAGAATGGAAATATGCGGTTACCACAGTTGAACTTCTTCCTTTCTTCGGAGCCTGCGGTAACTCCAATAACGGATACATCTTTTATCCCGACGGAAGCGGTGCCATCACCTGTTTCGATAAGGTGGGAGAGAGAAGCTCCAACGTAAAAGTGGCTTATTATTACACTTATTCAAACAAAACCGTTTCTCTTCTCAATATGGAAGATGAAAACCTGAACAGATATGCGGCTTCCATGCCTGTGTTCGGTATCAAGGACGGAGACCATGCTCTCTTTGCTTACGGCACCGATGGGGCTGAAAACCTGGGTATCGCCACCTATCCTTCCGGTTATGTTGTAAATCTTAATCACCTGGGCTTTGAAGTCTATGTGAGAAATGTATTCAACGTAAACATGTACAACATGTCAGCCGGTGAAAACACCATGGCTACCGGCGGTATTGTTCAGCGTGTGGACAAGAACATCATTCCCGAGGACAAGGTTATAAGATATGCTTTCTTAAGCGGTGATGAGGCAGACTATTCGGGAATGGCGAACACTTACAGAGAGTATCTTGTGGATAACGGGCTCCTTAAGAGCAGTATTTCCGTAAGTGACAATTATCCTCTTTCTCTTGAGATCCTTATGGGAACCTCCAAGAGCGGAGTAGTATTCGATGAGTACATCGCCATGACCACCTTCGGTCAGGTAAAGGATATGCTGGAGGAACTTAAGGAACTCAATATCACCGACGAGAAGCTGGTCCTTACCGAATGGGTAAAGGAAAGTGCAAATTACAATTATTGGGCACCTGACAGAAGACTCGGCGGAAAGAGCGGATTAAAAGACATCAGCGAGTATGCGGAAGAAAATCCGGGTCTGGAATTGTTCCTTGAAACTGCTTTTGCAAAATGCAACAGCGATACCAAAGGCATAGATGAAGACGACGATGTGGTTTATGACGGTCTTAACATTGAGATAGCAGGTATCAGTCAGGATCGGTCGGTAACTTATCTCACAAATCCCAAGGCCATCTTTAACAGGAACAATGAATTCCTTAAGAAGCTTAAAAAGTATGATGGTGTGGGTATCGGTTACAGGTATCTCGGAAAATATGCTTATCCCGATTACAATACACTTAATCCTTATACAAAGCCGGAAATGGTGAAGGAAGTCGGTAATACTCTTAACAGCACCAAAGAAGCTGACAAGAGCGTTGCGGTAAAGGGTGCTAACCAGTATGTATATGCTTACGCCGATTATCTGTACGATCTCAGCGAAAAGAGCTACGGTCTTTCCATTACCGACTATGCGGTACCTTTTGTACAGATGGTGATCTCAGGATATATTCCTTATTCCACAGCCGGAGCAGGAAACCTTTCCTATGATCTGCCCACTCAGAAATTAAAGTGGATAGAATATGGCTCATTACCTTATTTCTATGTTACTTACAAATCGGCATTAAACCTTCGTGAAACAACCAATGACACACTTTTCAGCTCCACTTGGGCAGATTGGAAGCCTGTCATTGAAGAGACTTACAAGGAATTTAAGAATAATTTCTCCTGTATATACGGTAAGCAGATGACGGAGCATAAGATCATAACCGATGATGTTTCCGCCGTTACCTATGAAAACGGAGTAAAGATCTATATTAACTACGGAGATGCTGAGTTTACCACAGACAATGTTACGATCCCCGGAAAGGGATATGTGGTTACAGGAGGCAATAAATGAAGAAAAAAAACGGAAAACACAGTTTAACATTGGAAAAAAGGAATCAGCTTAAAGGTTTGGTTTTTGTTCTTCCGTTTATTATCGGAGCACTTGCCTTCTTTATCTATCCCATCTTTTTCTCCGTAAGGATCAGTCTTGCACAGGAGATCAAGATAGTAGGTATGAAAATGTCCGGTTGGACCTTTGATTCCTATAAAAGGGCTTTCATTGTGGATACCAGCTTCCTTCCCGAATTTAAGGATACGGTTGTATTCACGCTGACAAGGTTTCCCCTTACGATCATCCTTTCCTTGATCATTGCTATCCTTTTAAACAAGAACATCAAGGGAAGAGGTTTTTTCAGAGTTTTGTTCTTCATCCCTTTCCTTCTCGGAAGCGGTGAAGTAATGCAACAGATCCTGAATCAGGGGGTTGAGAGAGCAGTACTTAACATCAATGACGGAAGGATCATTCCTTACAACGTGTTGATGTACTTCGGAGCAACTATTATGGATACGGTTCAGACCGTGTTTGGTTCCCTGGTAACCATTCTTTGGGGAAGCGGAGTTCAGATCCTTCTCTTCCTTGCGGGACTCCAAAGCATCTCACCGTCTCTTTATGAAGCGGCTAAGATCGACGGAGCAACGGAATGGGAGATCTTCTGGAAGGTAACCATTCCCATGATATCGCCCATGATGCTCTTAAACATCGTTTATACTCTGGTTGATTCCTTCACCAGTAAGGATAATAAACTTCTGGGGTATATCAGGACCTACGGCTTTTCAAACAATGAGTATTCCTATGCGGCAGCAATGAGCTGGGTTTACTTCCTGTTTATAGCTCTGGTTGTTGCCATCGTATTCGGCATAATGAAAAAATACATTCACACCAATGAGATCGAGGAGGTAAGAAAGCGTGAGCGTAAACACAGAGTCTTCACAATCGAAAAAGCGCCTAGAAGGACTTTTGAATAATCTTGCCTTAAGATGGTATCTTTTCAAAAGAAAGTATTCCACCTTCTCGGGATTAAAGCAGCTGTTGCTCAGGATAGTAATGTATCTCCTGGTTATCGGACTTGCGTTTGTATTTGTTTATCCCTTCCTTTACATGATCGTCAATTCGCTTATGTCAAACTCGGATCTTAACAGTTCCTCTGTTAACTGGATCCCTACGGAATTAAAGTTTGAAAATTTTTCCGTAGCCCTGGATCTCATAAACGGTAAAAAGACTGCTGAGAAGACCTTTGAAAAGTTCCTTACGGAAACATTGGAAGCGGATCCCGATGCAAGTATGTTTAAGGTACGTATAGACTATGTGATCCGTGCCATCCGTATCTGGTTCACAGACAGAAAGTACATCGTTAATTCAACTTTCGTAACGGTGCTTGCCACTTTCGGACATGTTATTACCTGCTCCTTTGTGGGATATGGCTTTGCAAGATACAACTTCCCTTTCAAAAAATTACTTTTCGGACTGGTCATCCTTGCATTCATCGTTCCCACACAGACACTTATCATTCCTTCCTACCTGACTTATTCAAATATCAAGTGGTTTGGAGGAAACTGGATCAACACCTATTACCCGCTGATCGTTCCGACCTTCTTTGGCTTTGGCTTAAGAGGAGCCTTGTATATCTTCCTCTTCAGACAGTTCTATCTGACTGTACCAAAGAGTCTGGAAGAGGCTGCAAGGATCGACGGCTGCGGTTTCATGAAGACCTATTGGAAGATAGTTTTTCCTCTTGCCAAAGCTACTCTTGTGGTTGCCATCGTTCTTTCGGTGGTATGGCACTGGAATGATTCCTATGAAACCGGCATATATGTACAGACCCCTTCAAAGCAGTTCCTGCCTCCCAGGATCAAATCCATCATTTCTGCAGCCAACGCCCTTCCGGATCAGCAGCAGGAGATGTTGAGACAGCTTGGTCTTGAAGACGGTGAAGATACTTTGAACAATGCGGTCGTAATGGCAGGTGCCACTGTTATCAGTGCACCGGTACTTCTCTTCTTTGCCTTTGCCCAGAGTCAGTTCATGCAGGGTATTGAAAGATCCGGTATCACGGGAGAGTAGTACAGATCAATTATTCACGGTAACTACGCGCTGTGCGTTGTTATATAATTCAAAATTTTGAATGGAGGAAAGAATTATGAAGAAACTCAACAAAGTTCTTGCACTTGCTCTTGCAGCATCTATGGTAGTCAGCCTTGCTGCGTGCGGAAAAGACAAGGACAATGCAGCAAGCAACAAGTCTGCAACACCCACACCTGTAGTTTCCGGTAACCAGACAACTGCAAAGGCAACTTCCACACCCACCCCCACACCTACACTTGCTCCTCTTAAGATCACCGTTTCATTACCTTCAAACGATGAACACCTTGAGGAAAATGTATACTATGATCAGGTAGTAAAGACCATCAACGAGTATACTAACATGGATGTTACATGGGAGTGGAACGATGACTCCACATACTATGATGATGAGCACCTTGGACTCAAGATCTCCACAGGTGACGTTGCAGACGTTCTCGTAGTAGGAACAAACGCAGCTTTCTATGCAGCAGCAAATGAAGGCCTTTTCTGGGATCTTACACCTTATATCGATGATTATGACAATCTTGCACAGATTCCTGAAGCTTTCCGTGCATATGTATCTTCCAACGGTAAGATGTTCGGTATCCCTCGTTCCAGAACGCTTGCCCGTAACGGTCTCGGCTATCGTCTTGACTGGCTGAACAACCTCGGCCTTGCAGAGCCCACCACTTGGGAAGATTACTACAAAATGCTTTATGCATTCACTTACAACGATCCCGACGGAAACGGTGTTGACGATACAGTAGGTCTCGGTCTTGATAACTGGGACGGTGTATGGAACATCATGATGCTCTGGTTCGGCGTTCCCAACGATTGGGGTCTTGACAAGAACGGAGATCTTATCTTCAAGTTCCAGACAGAAGAGTACAAGACAGCTCTTAAGGCATTCAGACAGCTCTATTCAGAAGGTCTTATCAACAACGGTGCCAACGGAATCCCTGATTTCAGAGACATCAATCCCGGTAAGGCAAGAGATACACTTCAGAGACAGTCGCTTGCAGGTTCAGGCGTACAGGTACTTGATGACCAGAGAAAGGTTCAGACCTACTTCCAGGATAATGGTATCACAACAGAAGATGAGATCATCTACACCCTTCAGGGTTATGTTGATACAGGCCTCGGCGCATTCTGCATGCCTCAGCTCGGTGGTAACAATATGGTAGCTATCTCCACAGTTAACATTAAGACAGAAGCTCAGCTCCGTCAGGTACTTCAGTTCCTGAACGATGTAAACGACGGCGATATGCTCAACCTTATCGATTACGGTATCGAAGGTGTTACATGGCATCTTAACGATGAAGGTTACATTGAGATGTACACAGGCGACGAAGCTACAGAAAAGCTTAACGGTGCTTCCGGTACATACAGAAATGGTTTCAACCAGATCCTTGCTTACTTCACAGCTGACGAGAATGCAAGAAAAGTAACACTTGCTCCCGAGACAGCTCCCATCAGAGTACTTGAGAACGAACTCTATGCAGAAGACGTTCAGTACCTTGTAACCAACTATGGTCTTTCCTATCAGTCTTCCACACCTACCTTCATCAACTCCGAGCTTAAGAGCCAGCTCGATACCATCATGGCAGATGCTCAGAAGGCATACATTGTTGGTGAGATCGACGATACAGGTCTTGAAGCTGCTATCAACCAGTGGGTAAAGGCAGGCGGTGCTCAGTACACCAAGGAGATCAACGAACTCTATCATGCAGCAGGACACTAATATCCGGCTTGCTTTAAAAGAGAAGGTTTAAGTTTTATTAAATAATAACAG
This sequence comes from Lachnospiraceae bacterium, assembly GCA_017444675.1. GTDB lineage: Bacteria > Bacillota > Clostridia > Lachnospirales > Lachnospiraceae > RGIG3528. Next base: position 7,614 of record JAFSWD010000052.1, on the reverse strand, counting down.
CATAAAGGCGTTTTTAACGACAGAGTGCTAAAAGTACCACAGACACACGGGCTTTTACAGTCCGTGTGTCTGATTTTTTAAAAAAAATCCCTCACATCTCCAAAACAAAAGGAAAAAAAGATGAAGATAACAGTTAAAAATATAACCAAAGATCAGATCATTTTAGAGTGGGATAAGGCGGACGGAGCGGATGAATATGCTCTGTACTATTCGGACAGTGATTCCGAGACCATGGTTTACTCCCAAAAGTACAGGGGTAAAGATAATACCTTTTTGATTAAGAGATCCACTCATGTGCCTCATTTCTTTTATGCAGAGGCCTATTCAAACGGAAAATTACTTGAAAGAAGCGAAAAGCTTAAGACAAGTGTAACATATAAAAAAGAAGAACAGAGAGAAAAGCTGGGTAGAGGCCTTATCGCCGTTAAGACAAAAGACGGTGTTTATCTTGGGTGGCGTCTCTTTATAGACGAAGTTACCGGAAGTACCGAGACGGGACTTACGGGCACAGACTTTAACATTTATAAAAATGGTAAGAAGCTTGCTTTTGTAAATGACAGCACCAACTTCCTGGATAAGGACGGTAAAGCAGAAGACGAGTACAGCGTTGCTGCCGTAAAGGACGGAAAAGAGCTTCCCGCATGTGCCGGTGTTAAGGTCTGGAAGAATGACAAGAACTATCTTGAGATCCCCATGAAGAAGCCCGAAGGAGGAGTGACCCCCGCAGGACAGGAGTACACCTACTCCGTAAACGATATGAGTATCGGTGATGTGGACGGAGACGGGGAACTGGAGTTCTTCGTTAAATGGGATCCTTCAAATTCCCATGACGTTTCCCATAGAGGCTATACTGGAAACTGCTATGTGGATTGCTATAAGATAGACGGACGACTCCTTTGGAGACTGGACATGGGTAAGAACATCCGTGCAGGCGCTCATTACACCCAGTTCATGGTATATGATTTCGACGGAGACGGAAAAGCCGAGATGTCCGTAAAGACTGCTCCCGGCACTAAGATGACCCGTTTTGACGAGAACGGAAATGTTATATCCGAAAAGTATATAACCATTCCCGAAAAAGATATTAAGAACGGAGTCACCAATGAGGACAACTATGTTTGCTCCGCTTCCGATTTCTATGACTACACGGTAAACCGTTTCAGAAGCTGGCACAAGCATCCGGAGGTAGTGAACGGTCATTGGCCCGCTACTCTTGAGGAATGCTTCGGCATCGAAAAGAAGTATGATTATCCTCTTTCTCTTGAAGATGCATGTGAGCTTACCGACTATTTTATGGATGTATTTGCCCCCGCAAGGAGCGACAAGAACAAACTCCGTGAGTTTGAAGGCTTCATCTATGAGGGCCCCGAATATCTTACCATGTTTGAAGGCATGGGAGAGGAGATCGAGACCATCGATTTCCCCGTTCCCCGTGACGACGATGGAATGATGTGGGGAGACTATGCCTGGAAGAGGATCGAGCCCTGCAACAGAGTGGACAGATTCAATTCCGCTGTGGGTTACTTGGACGGAAAACATCCTTACCTGATCATCTGCAGAGGTTACTATACAAGAGCGACCATCACTGCATATGATTTCTCCACCCGTAAGCATAAGCAGTATTTTAAGATCGATTCCGGATATGTTCTTATGGACAATCCCTTCATGCATCATTGTGCAGTGGACGGTACGGATCCTGTTTACGGCTGTATCGCCGGACAGGGAGACCACAGCCTTTCAGTTGCGGATGTGGACGGAGACGGATGTCATGAGATCATCTACGGTGCCTGCACCATAGACCATGACGGAACCGTGCTTTATTCCTCCGCAGATAAGATGGAAGACGGCAGGATGGTAAAACTGGGACATGGTGATGCCATGCATGTGGCACGTATGGACCCCGATGCACCGGGCTTTAACATATTCAACGTATTTGAAGGCGGAGTTTCCGTTCCCTGGGGATTTGCCTACAGAGACGCGGAAACAGGAAAAGTATTATTCGCTGAAAGAGGAGACAGGGATCTGGGTCGTTGCATGATCGGAGATATCGTTCCCGGGGTCAGAGGACTTCAGATGTGGGTTTACGATGTTCGTGACACCAAGGGCAACATCCTTCCCGTAAAGCCGCTGGGAACCAATTTCAATATCAAGTGGGCTGCGGATCTCACAACTCAGGTTACAGACGGAGTTGATTATGTGGGAGGTCACCATATCGGAGTTATAGGCGATCATACCCATGGAGTGATGCTGGCTCCCGAAAATACATCTACCAATAACGGAACCAAAGGAAATCCGTGTCTGGTTGCCGATATCTTCGGTGATTTCCGTGAGGAACTGGTTTTAAGAACGGAAGACAGCAGCGCCGTAAGGATATATACAAATACGGACATTACAAAACACAAGCTGTTTACACTTTTGCATGATACCATGTATCGCTGCGGAGTGGCTTGGCAGAACAATGTATATAATCAGCCCTGCTACACTTCCTTCTATTACGCAAGCGACATGGATTTCCGCAAGGTTTTGCCTGAACTTTCATAATTAAATTTTTCCCTTAGATAATTTATCCCGCCTCCCGTTATTGGGGGCGGGATGAATTTGGTTAGACAATACTGAAATTTTGTGCTACTCTTTTAGGAGATGAAGATCTCTTTAAGAGAATTGGAGGATTATTAATGGCACGGCGTTTAAGGGAAAAGCTTTCCGGAATATCCTACAGATATATGCTTACTATGGGAAGCGTTATTTTTGTATGTATATTGGCAGCTGTCTTTTTCGGATACACTGCCGGCGGGAATTTAAGAGAATACAGGGAAGAAGCCGGACAGAGAACGGAATTTCTGGCAGGACAGATGGCTGACCAGATAGACAATAAGCTTTCCATATTTGAAAAGTACTATATAGCATCCATGGATGAGGAAGAAGTGGACTGGGTTCTGCAGAATGATTTCACTTATTCGGACTACAGCCGCTACAGATCCGTCATGGATATCATGAGTACAAGAAAAATGTTTCTGGACTATGTGGACAGTTATACTCTTATACTTTATAAAACCGGCTGGGTAATAAGCAGTAAAGGGCTAATGAGACTGGAGGATCTTAGCGACAGGATGATCCTTTCCGAACTTTACAGAAAAAGTCGTGAAGTTGGAAAGAGACATTACTGGAATTACATAAAAGAAACGGAAAAACAAAATACAACGGCGGTGGATGCGAATGAGAGGACCAAGGTGGATACCTCCGAACTCACTCTTGTAATGCGTTTGCCTTTTGACTCCATGAGTACCAATGCATTGGCTATAATAAAGGTAAACATGAACACCCTTAAAGGGTGGGTAAATGATATGCTTGAAGAAAATGAGCATATTGTTATCGCAGACAGTGAAGGAAACGTTGTATACTCCGATGACGGACGATTTGAAGAAGCGGCTGCCGAACTTTTTAACAAAGAAAATAATAAGTTTATAAGAATTGAAGGAAAAGAAACCGGCGAATGCATGGCTGCGGAAGCTTTTTCATCAGCCACGGGCTGGTATTACTATACTTTCACGGAACTTGAGGGAAACGGTGTTTTCGGCACCAGAGGCTACAGAAGCTGGGTGGGACCTGTTATCCTGCTGCTCCTGGTGGTTTTGATGATAGTAACTCTTACCTACTTTATCTATAAACCCGTAGGCGGACTTGTCAGGGAATTTGCAAAGGATACGGACATCAAAGGCAATGAATTCGAACTCATTTCCAGTCATCTTTCAAATCTCCTGGATGACAGGATACTGCTGGAAAAGATGGTGGCCGGACAGGAGAGTAAGATCTGCGAAATGTTCGAACGCCGTCTGATCAACGAAGGTATTAAATCGGAAGATGAGTGGGATGATTTTTTTAAGGGCTTCAAACTTCCCGATCACCCCTGCTTTGCCACAGGCGTCATGGTATTGGATCTGAGGCTTTATCCCGATCCTCAAAGTACCATAAATGAAGATGCCATTTGTCTCCAGATCATAGATTCCATGCCGGAAAAGATCAAGAAGCTTTTGTGGCTGCCTCCCTTTTATAATGCCTGTGCCATTGTTGTGATCTTCGGTGCGGAGGACGAGGATAAACTTCTGGAGAATATCCTTAAATTCCACGAAGAGATACAGAAGTTTACTTTTGAACACACCGGTTATCATATGCTGGAAGGCATCAGCAGTACCTGCCACGATCACAGACATTTCAGAAGAGCCTACAGAGAAAGTGTCAAGGCTCTTACAAAACAGGGATATGAGGACCTTTCGCCCAACATGGAGAGCGCGAACGATAAAGATACGCCGGATCTTAGATTTTACACTGCTTCCAAGCCTTCCATAAAGGGCGAATCCTACAGTAATGACTTTGAAAACGATGTGCGGGTGGCTGTAAAAGAAGCGGACAAGCACAAGGCCTACCAGCTTACTGACCGCTTTGCGGAGCATCTTGCGACAGTGACTCAAAGTGACATTTCCGTTCTTTATATCATGCGTTATGTTAACAGCATTGTTCTAACGGGTATGGAAGCGGGCATAGCTCTTGAGGACGTGTTCCCGGAGGGAGTTCGTCCCGCCTATGCGGAGCTGCTTTCCGAGATAGAGCCAAGAAATGTAAGAAAGAGGATAAAGAGGATCTTTATAGATCCCATAGTGGATAAGCTTTCGGATAAGATGCAAAATGACTCCTATATGGTTATGGAGTCTATAGATAAGCTGATGGATAAGACCAAAGGCAATATTCTGCTTTCGGAATGTGCGGATGAGCTGGGAGTTCACCAGACCTACATCTGGAAGATACTTAAGATGGAAAAGGGCAAATCCTTTACGGAATATGCGGAAAAGTACAAGATCGAAGAGGCCAAGAAGCTGCTTCTTCAGACCAATATGTCCGTGCAGGAGATAGCTGCTTCTCTGGATTATGCCAACGCCCAGAATTTTATACGTTTCTTCAGTAAGGTTACCGGTGTTACACCCGGTAAATTCAGAAAGCTGTATTAAGGGGTTTTAAGTATGAAAAGAACTATTATAAGATCAATCGCTCTTTTTCTGGCCGTAGCGATCATTCTGACCGAGAACGGTTGTTCTCCGGGAGGCAATGATAAGGAAGAGCCCGGGGAAAAAGTGACTATAATGACCATAAGCTTTAATCCCGGTAAATCCAATACCGGAGAGTATGCTGAGGAGATCAGGAAAAGAATAGAGGATTATTGCAGCTGTGAGCTTGAGATAATATGGGTCAGTAACGACCTTATGGAAGAAAAGGCCGATCTGGCTCTGGCGTCTCCCGATACCATGCCCATGATAATGACCTATGGCGGAGCGGTAACGGCTAAAACCATATCCGCCGCCAAAAACGGGCTTTTTGTGGATCTGAATGATTACATCTGGGACAGTGAGAAGTACCCCAATCTTTCCCGGATCCTGCCTTCGGTAGCTGCAAGCCTCTCTGTGGACGGGCAGCTGATCGCCATTCCCAGGGCAAGAGCAGTGGGACGTTACGGCCTCTGCTACCGGACAGACTGGGCGGAGAAACTTGGTTTAAAGGAGCCCGCAACTCCCAAGGATGTTTATGACATGCTCTATGCCTTTACCTACGGAGATCCGGACGGAAACGGCAAAGATGATACAGTAGGGCTTGAAATGTGCAATTATACGGGACCCTTCGATATTATTCAGACATGGTTCGGATGCGGAAACGGATGGGCGGATGTGAACGGATATCTGATACCCGTGCATATGCAGCCTGAATATGTGGAGGCCTTGGATTATATCAAGAGATTATATGATGATGGGCTCATGCCCGCCGACTGGGCAGCAAGACCCACGGAAACCTGGGCCGACGGCTGCAAGACCGGAAAAAACGGTGTGTTCATAGATGTAATGGACTCCGGCAGAAGAATATGGGATTATTTTGTGGCTGACGCTACCTTTACACCTTCGGTGACGGATCCCAATAAACCGGCTTCCATGACACTTTACGGAGCTGTGAACGGCCGCACTCTTGCCACCTCCGGCTATAACGGATATTTTACATTGTCTTCCTCTACCTGCGATACACCGGAAAAGGTGGATGCGGCTCTCAGATTCCTGGACAGGCTTTGTGACGATGAGATGCTGATCCTTACCCAATACGGTCTTGAAGGAGTTAACTACACGGTTAACGGGGATATCATTGAAATGAAGGATGCGGGAAATCCCACGCTTATAAACAATTACGCGGATCTTAATCAGATGCTGGCCTACCTTCCTTCCACGGAACATGTGACCACACCCCACGTAAAGGATACGGAAAGGCTCACTGCTCAAAAACAGGCCTATGAAAAGGCGGCAACAGCAGCAGTTTCAAACCCTGCTTCCGTCTATCTTGTGAACTCGGCGACCTATGCGGAGGTCGGGACCAGTCTTCAGGAAAGCATTGACACTGCCAGGACCAGATACATTTACGGAGAGATCACCAAAGAGGAACTTCTCAAAGTAAACGATGAATGGTTGAAACGCGGTGGACAGAGCATACTGAACGAAGTGAACGCTCTTTACAGATCTGATCATTAACGCACAAAAGGGTATAGGGCCCGATACAGGGCCTTATACCCATAAACATGAGGTATAAATATGATAAATCTTGCCGGAACCTGGCATGTCAGAGCCAACGAACAGGAGGGAGAAGTCGTTCTTCCCGGAATACTTCAGATGCAGGGATTTGGAGAGGAAGTGACTCCGGATACAGAGTTCGTCAGCGGACTTCACAATCCTTTCTGGAATGAAAGAGAAGAGTATTCTTTTGCTCAGGACGAGGGGTGCAAAGTTCCCTTTCTTTCCCAGCCCCAAAGGGTCTTCAGAGGCGAAGCCGTTTACGAAAAGGAGATCGGATTCAGTAAAGAATGCCGTTGGTTCCTTTTTATTGAACTTACCAGATGGAAAGTAACCGCTTATATAGATGACAGAAAGGCGGGAGAAAAGATCGCTCTTTTTACTCCCTTTGTTTTTGACCTTGGTTGTGTTAAGGCGGGCAGGCACAAGATACGCGTTACGGTGGACAACAGTATGATATATCCCTATCGCCCCGACGGTCACGGAGTTTCCGATGCCCTCGGAGCCACATGGAACGGACTGGGAGGGGAGATAGCGCTTTTGACCGGCGATGAGCTTAAGGCCCGTGAAGAAGCCGGAAAAGAATATGCCCTGCAGCATCCAAGAAGTATAAAGGTGGAAGAGGGCAATTTTGTGATCGACGGAAAAGCGGAATATATGCGAGGCATACATTTTGGCGGCGATTACCCCCGTACCGGCCTTCCGGATACCACCGAAGATTTTTGGAACGGTATCATGGATAAAGTAAAGGAATGGGGCTTTAATTTCATCCGCTGTCATTCCTATTGTCCTCCGGAAGCCGCTTTTTCGGCCGCAGACAGAGCAGGGATCTATATTCAGATAGAATGCGGCATGTGGAATGTATTTAACGATGACATCCCCATGCTTAAGGTGTTGGAAGAAGAAACCATAAACATTCTTCAGGCCTTCGGACATCACCCTTCCTTTGTGCTCTTTTCTTCGGGAAACGAGCCAAGCGGTGAATGGTACAACAGCCTTAGACAATGGGTGAGCTTTG
>JAFSWD010000051.1 GCA_017444675.1 Lachnospiraceae bacterium | reverse complement strand
TCATATTCAAGCCCGCTGTACCACTCTCTCACCCTGACGTGCGGTCTTCATAACCTCCTTCCAGGTATCCCGCATGGTACGCATGTGTCCTGCGCACTCCTCAAGGATCTCATTGTCCTTTGCGATATTGGCCTCTAAAAGCCTCCTCTTTACATAGGAGTATACCGCATTGAAGTCCTTGGATACTTCATACTTGTCATTCAGTGTGGACTGAAGTTCAACTATGATCCTCTCAGCCTTCTTGATGTTGGTATTGGCCTTTTCAAGATCCTTCTCATCGATCCCCATCTTTGCTATGTTGATGAATTTAATACATCCATCATAGAGCATGAGCGTAAGCTCTGCGGGTGAAGCTGTGAGTATCTTATTCCTGTTGTACTGGGCATACGCATTTGCTGATAACATAACTGTCTCCTCCTACTTCCCTGTATAATCTACATCCCTGTTTTAAGTGTTTTCCTGGTTCCTTTTGTTTTATCCGAGCATGGAAGCAAATGAACTGCTTTCCGTATTGAGCTTGGACAGTGCCTTTTCCATTGCCGTAAACTTGTCGTAATAATGATCTTCCATTTCCTGAACTTTGGCTTCCTGAGCTGCTATATCATTGGTCAGCCTGTCGTATTCCTTCTTCAGAAGCTTATCGTCGTACAGCTTCATGGCTGATCTGGTGTCCTCTATGGACCTCATTGACTGGTTAAGATCAGTATATACGCCCTTGAAGAGCTGTGAGAAAAACTTGCTTACTGTTTCGGGATCCGATGCGATCATCTTCTTTAAGGAATCATCCTTGCTCTTGGTATTCTCATCATCCGGATCGCCGTCTATATGGTACATTCCGTGCTCGTTGTCCCCGGCTTCGAAATACCCTAACGTGGAGATCCCGAAGGATGCAAGGCTGTAATTCTTTCCGCCTACGGTAACGCTCTTTGCCAGGTTGTCCTTGAAGAGATTGATGATGCTGTTTAAGTTGTCATCCCTCCTTAAGAGTGAATCCTTGATCTTCTTTTCCCAGGCTTCCACTTCGTCATCGGACATGGCTTCCTTTTCCTCATCGGAAAGAACGTCATAGCCCTTTGCTGCGTCAGCATTGTAATATGAATCCAGCTTCTTGATCAACTCATTATAGGTCTTAAAGAAGTCCTTTATGGAATCGTAGATCTTATCCACGTCAACACTGGTGGTAACGGTAGAGCTCTTGTATCCCGTAGGTGATGTTTCATCCCTGTCGGACACGCCCTTGGCGGTAATACTAAGCCCATTGATATTGAAAGTGTTGCTCGAGGACTCGAACTCTGCCCCGTTAAGCACGATCTTTGCGTTCTGCCCCTGTATCTTTACCAGGTCGCTATCGGAGGTGGAGGTATAAGTCCTGACCCCGTCCACATCCTCGTAGGTGTATCCCAGTCCGAGAGCATCCAGTACTCTTCTTCCGGAATCATTGGTATCTTCGTCGTTATACTCTATCTCAAAGTTGGCATCCTTTCCGGATGACTTGGAAGAGATGAAGAACCTGCCGTTGGTACTGTCGTAATTGGCGGTCACACCTGCCTTTGCGAAAGCCTCCGCAACCTGATCCATGTTCATTCCGCCGGTGATGGTTATCTTCTTTCCGTTGATCTTGATGGTGGCATCTTCCGTCATAACAGCCACATCACCTACAAGCTCGGATGATTTGGGGGTATTCCCCTGGGGATTGGCAACCTTTCCTCCTGTCAGATACCCGGATTTTGCCATCTGGCGTACTTCCAGGGTCTGGGAACCGAGGATGGCATTATTATCCGCGCTTATGGTGGCTATATCGCTGTCTATGGTTGCTTTCTTTGCGTTATAGTTACCCTCATAACGGAGATTATCGAGCTTTCCGGTATACAGGCTGTATATCTCGGAGTTAAGGCTCTTCCATGTCTCCTGCTTCCACTCCAGCTTCTTCTGGGTGTTCTTCATTTTTGTGGTCTTATAACTGGCTGCGGAAACGAGTGCACCAACTATGGTCTCAGTATCAAGTCCGGAAACCAGTCCGCTCATTCTGATCCGATCTGTTGCCATAAGTTTTTCCTCCTTTTCCGCTTATTAACGCTTTTCGTCTACGAGTATACCGGCCATTTCCCAAACCCTGGCCAGCATGTCAAGGGTCTTTTCGGGTGGAAGCTCTTTTATCACTTCCTTTGTGTCCTTATCCACGATCTTGATGGTGACCCTGTTGGTCTTGTCATGGATACCGAAAATAGCCTCGGAATGAGAGAGCATCTTCTTGTTGATCTCATCCACAGCCTTCTTTATCTCATCATTGGCGGTCTTGCTGTTTCCAAGGGCCTCCTGGATGTTCTCCATGCTGTTGGGGCCGGTCTGGGATTTCTGATCCTGGGGATTCTCCTCACGATCCTTTGAAGATTCCTGACTCTCGTGTACTATTCTTTTAACCGGTTCCGCTCCCTCGGCAGGCACTGCAGCCACATTCTGTGACGGCTCCGGCGCGCTTGAGGAATTGTATCCCGTTGTCTGCGATATTGCGCTGCTTATACTGTTTATAGAAGACATTTTCCACCTCCCTGTGATCTATGAGAGCCACGGCATTCAGATATTATGATACGCCCTCCCGTTATTCCTATATGCTTATTATCGGACAGAAGTATGAAAATAATTAGGGTTTTAAAAAATCTTTTTCAGAGCATCCATTGCATCGATGCTCATAGCCTTCTTATTGGATTCCTGGATCTCTAAAAAGATCTCTTTCCTGTAAACGGGGATCTCCTTGGGAGC
>JAFSWD010000050.1 GCA_017444675.1 Lachnospiraceae bacterium | reverse complement strand
TCCCGATGAACTCTTGTCGAGGCATACTTCTTTCAGGATCGGTGGCCCTGCGGATTTTTATGCCGTAAGCGAGAATATTGATGAATTAAAGGAGATTTTAAGGATATGTAAGGAAGAAGAGGTGCCTGTGTATATTTTGGGGAACGGCACCAATGTCCTGGCTCTTGACGAAGGATATGACGGAGTGGTGATAAGGCTCGGAGGAGATTTTAACTCCTTCTCCATAACCGAGGATATTAACGACGGTTCCGCAATGATAACCGCCGGAGCCGGCGCTGCTCTTACCCAGCTTTCCATTTACGCTCTTAAAAAAGGCTTTACCGGGCTCGAATTCGTGCACGGTATACCCGGAAGTGTGGGTGGCGGGGTTTATATGAACGCGGGGGCTTATGAAAGGGAACTTAAGGAATGTATTGTTTCCGTCAAAGCACTTTCTCCGGAAGGAGAGATCAAAGAATACGGTAAAGACGAGCTGGAAATGGGATACAGAAAAAGCAGATTTACCGATTCCGATGAGATTATACTTGAAGCTGTCTTTCGACTTAAGGTATTTCCAAGGATTCCCATAAGGACAATGATGGAGGAATACAAAAGAAGAAGGACCGAAAAACAGCCCCTGGATCTTCCGAGTGCTGGCAGCACTTTCAAGAGACCGGAGGGAAATTTTGCCGGAAAACTTATAGAAGAGGCCGGATTGAAGGGCTTTTCCGTGGGGGGAGCTTCTGTTTCGGAAAAGCATGCGGGATTTATCGTAAATAACGGAAATGCCACCGCAAAAGATGTTCTGGCTCTTATCGATCATGTTAAAAGCAGTGTTTTTGAGAGATCGGGTATCAGACTTGAGCCTGAGATAAAGATCATTAAATGATAAATGTTAAAGGGAATTGAAATATGAGATTTGTAATTGTTACCGGAATGTCCGGTGCCGGAAAATCATCCGTACTTAATATGCTTGAGGATGCGGGATATTTTTGCGCCGACAACCTTCCTGTACAGCTTATTTCTAAATTTGCGGAAATAGCCGAGAACAGGAACAAGGGAGACTTTAACAAGATAGCCATAGGAGTGGATATAAGAAGCGGACGTTCACTTGATGACATTGGGCCCGCTCTTGACGAACTTAAGGAGATGAAGATCAAATATGAGATACTTTTCCTTGAGGCTTCCGATGAGGCGCTTATAAAAAGATTCAAAGAGACCAGAAGAATACACCCCCTTGCCGGAAACGGAAGAGTGGAAGCGGGGATAAAAGAGGAGAGGGAAAAGATTGCCTTTCTTAAGGAAAATGCGGATTATGTTCTTGACACCAGCACCCTTCTTATCCGTGATCTGAAGCAGCAGATAGATGGGATCTTTGTTAAGAACAGAGGCTTTAAGAATTTTTTTGTTACAGTGCTTTCCTTTGGTTTTAAATACGGAATACCCGTAGATGCCGACATGGTATTTGATGTTCGTTTTCTTGCGAATCCCTACTATGTAAGCACCTTGAAGCACAAGACCGGAGAAGATCCGGAGGTGCGTGAATATGTTATGGACAGCCCCAAATCCAAAGAGTTTGTTGACAAACTCATAGATATGGTGGAATTCTTGATACCCAATTATATAAATGAAGGGAAAAACGGTCTTGTTATAGCCATAGGCTGCACCGGAGGCAAACACAGATCTGTCACCATTGCAAATGTTCTTTATGAGGCCCTTAAGGGAGCGGAATATTCGGTGAAGGTGGATCATAGGGATATAAAGAAATAATGTCTTTTTGTGAAAAAGTAAAAAAAGAATTGCAGGAAATAATACCCCTGCCGAAGCATTGTAAGCTGGCGGAAGTGGCGGGGTATGTTTTATGCTCTGAAAAAAAACCTGTTGACAAACATGATATATCTGTCTTAAAATCATTAACCGACGGTTTGGGGAATAATGATGACCTTATAAAAATGTGCGGGATCGAAGAAAAAAACGGTCTGTATTTTTTGGAAAACAAGGGTATCATTAATAGAACATGTTGCAAAAGAAGTTTTTTAAGGGGCGCTTTTTTGAGGGCAGGGAGTATTACTGATCCCAATAACGAATATCATTTGGAATTTACTTCCGTTACCCGCTCGGGCATAGAACTCCTTTACAACGCTGCGAACTCCTTTGATGTGGAGGGTAAGATCACATCGGGAAAAAGCAGATTCCGCCTTTATTTTAAAGATGCCGATAAGATTAGCGATCTGCTGAATATTATGGAAGCTCATGTTTCGCTCATGGATTTTGAGAATGCCAGGATCCTTAAAGAAGTAAGGAACAATGTAAATCGAAAGGTCAATTGCGAAACCTCCAATTTAAGAAAAACGGCGGCTGCTTCTGAATATGCCTGCGAATGCATACGTTTTCTCGAGGAGCGCCATGTACTTAATAAGCTTCCCGACACCTTACAGAGCATTGCCGAACTCAGAATGGAAAACCCCGAGAAGTCTCTTTCGGAACTTGGGGAAATGCTTGAACCCAAGCTTGGACGGTCAGGGGTTAATCACAGACTTGAAAGGATCATCACTATAGCGCGGGACTTGAAAGGAAAAGAGGAACAAAATGATTAGAAATAAGATCACCATTGCAAAGACATCAAAAATGGATGCCACTCCGGCAGCACTTCTTGTTCAGACTGCAAGCAAATACGATGCCAGAGTATATGTTGAGCAGACCGACAAGCTTATTAATGCCAAGAGCATCATGGGAGTAATGACTCTGCGTATAATCGACGGAGAAGTGGTTACCATCGTGGCTGACGGTGCGGATGAAGAAGCTGCCAGCAAGGAAGTACAAAATCTTCTTACAGGAACCAAATAAAGATGACAATGTTTGTTGCATTTATGATATAATAACCTCATTCGTTGAATGAGGTATTTTTAATACCGTTTTATACTAAATGAAATTGTTGGGGTGAAATACATGGGCTTTACTCATCTACATGTGCATACGGGTTATTCGCTGCTGGACGGATTGGCACAGATCAAACCTCTGGTGCAGCGGGCAAAGGAACTGGGCATGGATGCTCTGGCCATCACGGATCATGGCGTCATGTACGGCGTGGTGGAGTTTTGGACCGCCTGTAAGGAAGCGGGGATAAAACCTATCATAGGGTGTGAGGTATATGTGGCACCGGGCTCCAGATCAGATAAGGCAGGCTCGGTTTCGGATGAGCGATACAGGCATCTGATCCTGCTGGCGGAAAACGATATCGGTTATCATAATCTCATAAAGATCGTTTCCATAGGCTTTACCGAAGGCTTTTACTACAAACCCAGAGTGGATATGGAGGTGCTTGAAAAGTACCATGAAGGCATTATCTGTTCTTCGGCCTGTCTGGCAGGGGAAGTGGCTCATTACCTTAAGATGGACATGTACGAAGAGGGTAAGGAAGCTGCTTTAAGGTTGGAAAGGATCTTCGGGAAAGGTAATTTCTTTCTTGAACTTCAGGATCACGGTATTCCGGAACAGAAAAAGGTAAATGCCTATCTTATGCGTATGCACGAAGAAACGGGTATAGACCTTATATGCACCAATGACTCTCATTATATAAGGGCAGAGGACGCTGTACCTCATGATGTTCTTTTGTGCATACAGACACAGAAAAAGGTGAAGGATGAGGACAGGATGCGCTATGAAGGCGGCCAGTTCTATCTTAAATCGGAAGAGGAGATGGCGGCGCTGTTCCCCTATGCTCCGGAGGCTCTGGAGAATACATGTAAGATCGCTGAACGCTGTAATGTGGAGTTTGAGTTCGGCCATTACAAATTACCGAAATTTGATGTGCCCGAAGGCTATGATGCCTGGACCTATCTTCAGCATCTGTGTGATGAGGGCATAAAAAAGAGATATAAAGAAGTTACGCCTGAACTTAGGGAAAGACTGGAATATGAGCTCAAGATCGTTCATGATATGGGATTCGTGGATTATTTCCTTATAGTTTGGGATTTCATTAAATATGCCAAGGATCATGATATACCGGTCGGTCCCGGACGAGGCAGCGGAGCAGGAAGTATAGCCGCTTATTGCCTTGAGATAACGGATATAGATCCCATCAAGTATAATCTGCTCTTTGAGCGATTCCTTAATCCGGAACGTGTATCCATGCCGGATTTTGACGTGGACTTCTGTTATGAAAGAAGACAGGAAGTCATTGATTATGTTGTTCGTAAATACGGAAGAGACAGGGTGTGCCAGATAGTTACCTTCGGTACTCTGGCTGCAAAGAATGCGATCCGCGATGTGGGAAGAGCCCTGGATCTGCCCTATGCAAAGATAGACATGGTGGCAAAGCTGGTACCCAATGAACTGAACATCACCATAAGTGATGCTTTGGTAAAGAGCGGGGATCTTAAGAAATTATATGCAGACGATCCGGAAGTCACCGAACTCATCGATCTGGCAAAGGCGGTGGAAGGTTTGCCCAGACACACTTCCATCCATGCGGCGGGTGTTATCATAAGTAATGCTCCGGTAGACGATTATGTGCCTTTGTCCTGCGGAGCCGACGGTTCCGTTACCACTCAGTTCAATATGACCGAGTGCGAACACCTGGGCCTTCTTAAAATGGACTTTTTGGGGTTAAGGACATTGACGGTGATCAAGGATGCGGAGAACTTTGTCAACATGTCAAAGAAGCCCGGGGAAAAGAGATTCTCGATAAAAGATATCGATTACGAAGATAAAAATGTCTATGAAATGATATCCCAGGCAAAGACCGACGGAGTGTTCCAGCTGGAAAGCAAGGGTATGACAGGGTTCATGAAGGAGTTGAAACCAAACTCCATAGAAGATGTCATAGCCGGGATCTCTCTCTATCGTCCCGGACCCATGGACTTTATCCCCAGATATATAAAAGGTAAGAATGATAAAGACTCCATTACATATGAATGCGAAGAACTTAAGCCCATATTGGAGACTACCTACGGATGTATAGTCTACCAGGAGCAGGTAATGCAGATAGTGCGTGACCTGGCCGGCTATTCCTATGGCCGCAGCGACCTTGTTCGAAGGGCCATGGCTAAGAAAAAAGCGGATGTTATGGCTAAGGAAAGGGAAAACTTCGTTCACGGAAATAAGGAAGAAAATGTTCCCGGATGCGAAAACAGAGGGATATCCGCCGAGGTGGCCAATCATATATATGACGAGATGACGGACTTCGCAAAATATGCCTTCAATAAGGCGCATGCCGCATGCTATGCTGTGGTTTCCTATCAGACGGCTTTTCTTAAGTATTACTATCCTGTGGAATACATGGCTGCCCTTATGACATCCATAATGGGAAATACGGGTAAGGTTACTGAATATATGTACACCTGTAAAAAGATGGGAGTAAGTGTGCTTCCGCCGGATGTAAATGAGAGCGGAGTGGGCTTCACGGTCCGCGGCAGATCCATAAGATACGGCCTTTCGGCGATCAAGGGCGTTGGAAGACAGGTGGTAGAGGACATAAAAGCCGAAAGGGAGAACGGAGGTAATTTCACATCCCTTAAGGATTTTGTAAAACGCTGTATCCCCTTGGGAGTTAACAAGAGGACCGTTGAAAATCTCATAAAAGCCGGTGCTTTTGATTCCGTGCCCGGTACCAGGAAGCAGCTTTTACAGGTTTATCAGATAATCATAGATGATGCAGTGGCCGAACATAAGACTGAGATAACGGGACAGTTATCCCTTTTGGATTTTCTTGCACCGGAGGAAAAACAAGCAATGGAGACACCGCTTCCCGATGTGGGAGAATTCAGCAAGGATGAATTGCTGGCTTATGAAAAGGAAGTCCTGGATCTTTATGTAAGCGGTCATCCGTTGGAAAAATATATAGATATAATGAAAAAACACTGTGATGTTACTACCGCGGATCTTAAGACAGACGAAGAGACCGGAGAGACCAAGGTAAGTGACGGTCAGAATGTGATCATAGGCGGAATGATATCCGGTGTTACCAGGAAGGTTACCAAAAACAATCAGACCATGGCTTTCCTTAAACTGGACGATCTGTACGGAAATGTGGAAGTCATAGTCTTTCCCAGAGATTTTGAAAAGAACAAGGCCCTTTTGATAAATGATGAAAAGGTATTGATAAAGGGAAGGATATCCATTGATGAAGAAAGAGGGGCAAAGGTCATTGCCTCCGATATCGGTAGACTGGATGAGATTCCCGGGAAATTGTGGGTAAGATTTAAAAACATCAATGAATTTAACGATAAAGAAAAGGAATTGATGGAAACGCTTAAGGCGAGTGACGGCAGATCCGATGTGGTTATTTATCTTGAAGAGGAAAAACAGATGAAGAAACTCAGCAGAGGGTATTCCGTAGATCTGACCGGTGATCTGGTGGACAGATTGCAGGAAAAATTCGGAAAAGAGCAGATTAAAGTTACTTTTTAGTTTTGTTAATCAAAAGTTTCTTCATTTTATCTTTTTTGGATATTTACAAAAAAAATGTTTCGTTGTAAAATACAAAACTTGAAAACAATTAGTGATTTTTCGTAAATACTCTCAAGATTTGGAGGCTAATTATGGCAGAAAGCAAGGTAAAAACCATCGGAGTGCTCACCAGCGGCGGCGATGCGCCCGGAATGAATGCGGCTATACGTGCGGTTGTTCGTACAGCCATTGAAAATGGTGTGAATGTTAAGGGAATCAATAGGGGATATGCGGGTCTACTTGATGAGGATATTATTGATATGGATTCACGAAGTGTTTCCGATACCATACAGCGCGGAGGCACAAAGCTTTACACTGCACGTTGTCAGGAATTCGTAACATCCGAAGGACAGGATAAGGGCGCAGAGATCTGCAGAAAGCACGGTATCGACGGTCTCGTTGTTATCGGTGGTGACGGATCGTTCCAGGGTGCCCGTCAGCTGGCTATCAGAGGCATTAACACCATCGGTGTTCCCGGTACTATCGACCTTGATATAGCATGCACAGATTATACCATCGGTTTTGATACAGCCGTTAATACGGCTATGGATGCCATAGATAAAGTACGTGATACATCAACCTCCCATGAAAGAGTTTCCATAATCGAAGTTATGGGCCGCCATGCAGGATACATTGCCCTTTGGAGCGGTATCGCAAACGGAGCTGAGGAGATCCTTCTTCCCGAACTTCAGAACTATGACGAGAAGAAGATCGTTCAGCACATCCTTGCAAGAAAGGCTCTCGGTAAAAAGCATACCATTATCGTAAATGCCGAAGGTATCGGCAATTCCTACAGAATGGCAGACAGGATCGAAGCAGCTACAGGTATTGAGACCCGTGCTACCATCATAGGACACATTCAGAGAGGCGGAAGCCCTTCCGCTAAAGACAGAGTATTTGCATCCGCTATGGGCTGCATGGCTGTTGAACTTCTTTGTGAAGGAAGGACTAACCGTGTTGTTGCTTACAAGAACGGTAAGTTTGTGGATTACGATATTGAAGAGGCTCTTAATATGAAGAAAGATCTGGATCCTTTCCTTCTTCATGTATCGAAGACAATATAAAAAACAACAGGGACGTCCCCCGTTGGCGTTTTTCAGCTTTTTCGTGTTGTATAACAACCTGAAAAATGTTACAATGAAACCACTTTAAAACACCCATAGCGGAGGAGGAAACTATATGGAATTAAAGATCGTATATCGCAGTAAAATGGATGTTGATTGTGTATTGGACGGCAAGAAGCTGCCCCGGGAAGCATTCGGCACTTTATATTTCGGAAACAAAGAAGATGTTGTAAAATTATTCGGTGAAGAGAAACCCACATTGGTTTTTGAAAAAGCAGGCGACGACGGCAACTTTGATGAAGTTGTAGGCGGTCTGCAGTGGGTGATCGATAATTGGTATAAGTAAGACAATATTTGATGGGACCCCGTCCTTGGGGCTCATCAAATATTTTTTTCTCCGGGGGTTAAGTTTTTGAAACATATTGCCGATACACAAGTTGTAGGCAATTATGCGTGCAATGTGTGAAAGGATTCGCACATACACATTTTCAAAAACATCGCCAAGGAGGGCGCATATTATGAAAATTGATTCTTCAAATGTATCCATGTCATCGACACGCTCATATTATTCTTATGAAAAAGTAGAGCAGGAATCCCTGAGTGTTTTAAGCAGCAAGGCTGCAACAATTGAATTATCCGATGATTCCAAGAGCCTGGTGGAACAATTGCGCGATGAAAAGGAAAAGATCGCAGTTGAAGAAAAAGAAGCTAAGGAAGCAAAAAAGGAAAAGCAGAAGGATAACCTTAAAAAGTCTCTTCAGGATATGGTTAAAGCCAACAAGGCAAAAGAAGCAGAATTTGAACTTCCCGAAGAGGACGGAGACATCAAGATGCTTAGAAGGATACTTGAACTCCTTAAGAAGATCCGCGGAGATAAGACCGGGACTGTTTCCTGTGACGATACCATGAAGTCCTTTGCAGAGAATATCAACAAGGCGCAGGAAAACATGGCGGCATTTGCCGGTAACATCGCAAGTGCAATATCGGGAGCATCGGGCGCGGTAAACGCACCCACAGTTGCCGCAACAGGAAGCCATACTGTGAAAATGACCAATTGGACCAAGATCACGGTTCAGTCCAAGTTTTATATGGAAACCGAAAACACGGCTTATCAGTCAACAGGTTCCGTAAGAACAGAAGACGGAAGAGAGATCAGTTTCAATCTTACTGTTGAGATGTCCAGAAGCTTTACTGCGGAATACGGCTCATATATGGAAGAGTCCTATACCATGGTAGATCCTCTCACCATCAATCTTGACGATAATGCACCGGATGTTACGGAAAAGACTTTCCTCTTTGATCTCGATGCTGACGGCAAGAAGGAGAGGATATATGATATCAGAGAAAATGCCGGTCTCCTTGCACTGGATAAAAACGGAGACGGAAAGATAAATGACGGATCCGAGCTTTTCGGAACCAAGTCAGGTGACGGCTTTAAGGATCTGGCTGCTTACGATGAAGACGGAAACGGCTGGATAGATGAAAACGACAGCATCTTTAAGAAACTTAAGATCTGGACGAAAGACGATAAGGGAAACGATGTTCTCCTTGATCTTAAAAAGGCAGATGTGGGCGCTATAAATCTCGGAAGCGTAAAAACCGATTTCGCTCTTAAGTCTTTAAAGAACAATGCTACAATGGGCAATGTAAGACGTACGGGCTTCTTCTTAAAGGAATCTACAGGAGAAGCGGGTGCGGTACAGCACATAGATCTTGCGGTATAAAATATAAGAGCCGAAGGGAGCCAAAGGGGACTTTTTCCTAATGGCTCCCCTTTTGCTCTGTTTGCTATTTTTTTAAAAAAGTGATATAATCCATATAACTGTAAAGAGGAGAACCATATGATCGGAGCTGTAGGCGCTTACGGCGCATACAACAGCATATATGCCTCCGGTGCTACGCTTGCAGCCCGGAGCAACGCCCTTCATGCACATGTAAATGAAGGCGCTGTAGTTATGCCTGTAGCGGCCACACCCGAAGTTTTCTCAAATGCTCAGACCGTCAGAGTGGGAAAGAGCCCCGATGACCTTAAGGCAGAAGCGGAAAATGCGTCCAAGGTCATGGAAACTCCGGCAGCGGAACGCATGAGGAAGAGGCTCGGCATAGAAAAGTGCGAGACCTGTGAGAACAGGATGTATGTTGACGGTTCCAACGAGTCGGATGTCTCCTTTAAGGCGCCCGGGCATATAGATCCGGCAGCGGCACCTGCTACGGTAATGGCTCATGAGAGAGAGCATGTCGCAAATGCTGTACAGGAAGGAAACAAGCCCAATGCAAAGCTCATATCGGCTACGGTAACTCTTCATACGAGTATCTGCCCGGAGTGCGGAAGAACTTATGTTTCCGGCGGCCTTACAAGAACAGCCATTAAACATACTACCGACGGTTCGAAAATGAATAAAAATGCTTTAACTTAAGGGAATTTAAGGACAGCCTAAAGACGGCTGTCTCTTTTTTTCTTGTTTTTTGGGAAAGATGTGTTATGATACAAGAGGCAGAAAATCGAATGCTTTTAGTTTTTATGAAAAGATCCTGTTAGGATCTTTATCGGCAAATAAGAGCAATATGTTATTTTGGAGGTTATTTGATGGATATTTTAAAACAGCTCACGGCAGAACTTGGAGTTCGCAGAGAACAGGTGGATGCAGCCGTAAAGTTGATCGACGAAGGGAATACCATCCCTTTTATTGCAAGATACAGAAAAGAGGCCACCGGCGCACTTAATGATGAAGTGCTCAGAAACCTTGATGAAAGATTAAAGTATCTGCGCAGCCTTGAAGAAAAGAAAGAGCAGATATTAAAGAGTATAGATGAACAGGGTAAGCTTACCGAGGAACTTAAAAAGCAGATAGGCGAAGCTCAAAATATGGTCACCCTTGAGGACATATATCGCCCCTACAGACCTAAGAGAAGAACAAGAGCTACAATTGCGGTGGAAAAAGGTTTACAGCCTCTTGCCGATCTGATCCTGGCTCAGGAGATCACGGTTCCCGCAGCAGAGCTGGCCAAGGAATACATAAATGCCGAAAAGGATGTTAATTCCGCAGAGGATGCGATAGCGGGTGCGCTTGATATCATCGCCGAAAAGATCTCGGATGAAGCGGATTACAGAACACGTATCCGTTCCATGACCGAGGAAGAGGGCGTTATCTCTTCTTCTGCCAAGGATGAGAAGGCCGAAAGCGTTTACGAGATGTATTATGACTTTTCCGAAAAGGTAAAGACCCTGCCCGGCCACAGAACCTTGGCTCTTAACAGAGGAGAGGCCGAAAAGGTGCTCACCGTTAAGATCGGCGCGCCTACGGAAAATATTTTAAGATATCTTGAGAAGCAGACGATCACCAAAGATAACCCCAATACCAATGAACTGTTAAAGACAGCCGTTGCCGATGCATATGAACGCCTTATCGCTCCTTCCATTGAGAGAGAAGTAAGAAATGAGCTTACGGAAAAGGCAGAAGACGGCGCCATCAAGGTGTTCGGAGAAAACTTAAAGCAGCTCCTTATGCAGCCTCCCATTGTGGGACAGACAGTTCTCGGATGGGATCCGGGCTTCAGAACAGGCTGCAAGCTGGCCGTAGTTGATGCCACCGGAAAGGTGCTTGATACTGCAGTTGTTTTTGCTACTCTTCCCGGAATGCACAAGATGGACGAGGCTAAGGCTATCGTTAAGAGACTGATCTTAAAATACAAGGTTACTCTGATCTCCGTTGGAAACGGAACAGCTTCCAGAGAGTCAGAGCTCTTTATCGTGGATCTCTTAAAGGAGATGAACGTTCCGACCAAATATGTCATCACAAGCGAGGCAGGAGCATCGGTTTATTCGGCAAGTAAGCTTGCCACAGAAGAATTCCCGGATTACGATGTGGCCCAAAGATCGGCTGTTTCCATTGCCAGAAGATTACAGGATCCCCTTGCGGAGCTTGTTAAGATTGAGCCGCAGGCAATAGGCGTCGGACAGTATCAGCATGATATGAATCAGAAGAAACTCTCCGAAACCCTTGCGGGAGTAGTGGAAGATTGTGTAAATAAGGTGGGAGTGGATCTGAACACGGCTTCTCCTGCGCTTCTTGAATATGTATCCGGTATTTCCAAGGTTACAGCTAAGAATATCGTTGCTTTCCGTGAAGCCAACGGAAGATTCGTTTCCAGAAACGATCTTCTTAAGGTGGCAAAGCTTGGCCCCAAGGCATATGAACAATGTGCCGGTTTCCTGCGTATAATGGGCGGATCCAATCCTTTGGATTCCACTTCCGTGCATCCCGAGTCTTATAAGGCTGCCACTGAGCTTCTTTCAGAACTTGGCTTTAAGCCTGATGATATAAATAAGCTCAGAGCAGAGCAGCTGGCTGCGGAAAAGAATGCCAAGGCTCAGGAAAAGGCTGCAAGAGAAGCTGCCATGCCCAACAAGGGTGAAAAGAGAAATAACACTCCAAAGGAAAAGGAGATCAGGATATCCAATACAAATTCCGCCTTCGGAGCGGCTTTTGCCCAGGCAATGGAAAGATCCGGCAAGAAGCTGACAACCGTTGCACCCGCAGACAATAAGAAAAAACAGGAAACTCCTGCAATAGTAAAGACCGAGGGAGATAACCTTTCATCCATCGGAAAGATGGTAAAGGATAAAAAGGCCCTTGCGGAAAGACTCGGTATCGGAGAAATGACTCTGACGGATATCATAAAGGAACTTGAAAAGCCCGGAAGAGATCCCAGAGATGAGATGCCCAAGCCCATTTTAAGAAGCGATGTACTGGAAATGAAGGATCTGACCGAAGGAATGATCCTTAAAGGTACTGTTCGGAATGTTATAGATTTCGGTGTATTTGTTGACATCGGGGTTCACCAGGACGGACTGGTACACATTTCCCAGATCACCAATAAGAAATACATAACGCATCCTCTTGAGGCTGTAAGTGTAGGTGATATCGTGGAAGTCAAGGTGCTGAGCTGCGATCCCGCCAAAAAGAGGATTGCGCTTTCCATGATATTGTAAGGAGATATAAAACCAATGGAAGATAAAAAGATCCAATTTACGGTGAATATGAAGACGGGTTATCTGTTTGAGTTTTTATATGTCAATTCCTACAGCGGTTTTCGCGGCGTCATCAACTACGGCTTTAGTGTCATAGCTATTGTGGCTCTTATCTTCGGCTACGGAGATTCACCCTTCAGCCTTGTGGCACTTATAACCCTTGCGCTGCTTTTTACGGTTATCAATCCCGGTCTTCTGTTGTTCAAAGCATGGAGACAGACCAAAAGAAATCCCGGCTTTTCAAAGCCTGTTACCTATTCCTTCGGTAAAGACGGCATTACGGTAACCCAGGGAGAAGAAAGCCAGGATGCGCCCTGGGAAATGGTGCTTCTGGCAAAGGAAACCTTAAAGAGCATAATCCTTTTCACCGGAAACAACAACGC
>JAFSWD010000049.1 GCA_017444675.1 Lachnospiraceae bacterium | reverse complement strand
TATCATCTGCGTCATCCTCCTTTCCGGTATTATGTACTTTGCAGTAACAATGGTACTTAAACCCATTGATGTTATCGTAAAGCTTATTGACCGTACCGCGGCTCTTGATTTCACCCATGACGATGCAACTGATGCTGTAGTTGTAAGACGTGATGAGACCGGTAAGATAACCCGTTCCATCGGCAACATGAGAAAGGTCATAAGAGGCATTATTTACGAGCTGGATGAAGCCAGTGAAGGCCTTAACGCAAATGCCAATGACCTTAAGAGCACAACCGGCCAGGTTAACGAGAATTCATCCGATAACTCTGCCACATCACAGGAGCTCGCTGCAGGAATGCAGGAGACCACCGCTACCACAGAGACTATCAATAATAACATAGTTGATATCTTTGACAATGCACAGAATATAAATGCTGTTGCAGTGGAATCCGAGAAGTCCGCTGTGGAGATCCAGGAGAAGGTTGCAAAGCTTTCAAAGGATGTGGAGAAAGCCCAGAAGAATACCCAGAATATCTATCAGTCAGTTAAGGAGGAATCTGAAGAAGCCATCGAAAAGTCAAAGGCTGTATCAAAGATCAACGCTCTTACGGATACCATCAAGTCCATAGCGGATCAGACCAACCTTCTGTCCCTCAATGCTTCCATAGAGGCTGCAAGGGCCGGAGAGTCCGGAAGAGGCTTTGCGGTTGTTGCTGAAGAGATCGGCTCCCTTGCAACCCAGTCCGGTGAGACGGTTGACGGCATCTCCGAGATCGTTGCGGAAGTTAATGATGCGGTTTCCCATATGTCACAGTGCTTAAAGGAAATGCTTGACTTCATAGACCAGAATGTAATGCATGACTATGAATCCTTCAGTGAAGTTACCAGTTCCTACACCACAGATGCCAAGTTCTTCGGCGACAACATGAGCGACATAAGAGGCAGGATCGATAACCTCACCAACACCATTGATGACATCAAGAGTGCTATCGGCGATATTAACACCACCATCGGTGAAGCAGCCACCGGTGTTACGGACGTTGCTGAAAAGACCTCTGACGTGGTACGTCTTACCGAGCACACCAACGAACTTGTTGAACAGAGCTCTGACTTCTCCGACAGGCTCCGCAGCATAGTAAACCAGTTCAATCTCGGTAACTAAGTTTCATTATTAGATAAAATATTGTATAATAAGCCGGCAGAAGACAAAATCTGCCGGCTTTTTATTGCATGAGCACAGCTATGGACTTTACAAAGATAAAACAGGAAAAAAATCTCTCCCCCATGATGGCACACTATATCTCCATGCGGGAGAAATATGAGGGCTGCATATTATTTTACAGGCTTGGGGATTTTTACGAGCTTTTTTTTGACGACGCAGAAACTGTTTCTAAAGAGCTGGATCTGGCACTGACCGGTAAATCCTGCGGTCTGGAGGAAAGGGCTCCTATGTGCGGAGTTCCTTTTCATTCCGTGGACTCCTATCTTAACCGCCTTGTTAAAAAGGGCTATAAGGTCGCTATCTGCGAGCAGCTTGAAGATCCCAAAAACGCAAAAGGCATAGTTAAAAGGGATGTGATAAGACTGGTGACCCCGGGTACCAATATTGACGTGCAGTCTATGGATGAGGGGAGCTTCAGCTTCCTTATGTCCGTTGTTTACGCGGGAAGCCATTTCGGTATTTCCATTGCGGATCTTACCACCGGACGTTTCCAGGTAACGGAGTGCGGCTCCTTAAATATGCTGCAGGACGAGATAAGCAAGTATAGTCCAAAGGAGATAATCTGCAATAAGGATATCCTTATGACAGGCTTTAATCCCGAGGAATTAAGGGCAAGGCTCGGTATCACCGTTAATATTTTAGATGACGATCATTTTTCCGATGATGCCACCAGAGAGTCACTTGAATCCCATTTTAACGTTAAAACCCCGGATGCCCTGGGACTATCTGATTTCCCGACGGGAATAAACGCCGCGGGAAGCGTTCTTATATACCTGAAAGAAACCCAGAAAACGGAACTTAAGAATTTCCTGAAGATAGAGCCATATGTAAGCTCGTCATTTCTTTTAATTGATTCTTCCTCCAGGCGGAATCTGGAGCTTACCGAAACCTTAAGGGAAAAGAGGCGTAAGGGCAGCCTTCTCTGGGTATTGGACCACACGAAAACTGCCATGGGCGCAAGGAAACTCCGGGGCTTTATCGAAGAGCCGCTCATATCCCCTGAGG
>JAFSWD010000048.1 GCA_017444675.1 Lachnospiraceae bacterium | reverse complement strand
CAACGGTCTTATCCTCTTTGATCATCTTGTGCCACTCAAGAGTGTCTGCAGGATCGTCGGTGGTGCAGATGGTATCCACATTTGACATCTTGATGAGGTTTCTTACGGACATCTCGGGAGTATTTAATTTTTTATTGCAAAAATCCCAGGCTTCTTTGCAGGTAGCCGGAGAAAGGGGCTTGTTAAAACCGAAATATCTTTGAAGCTCCAGATGGCTCCAATGATAAAGAGGGTTACCGATGGCTTTCTGAAGTGTTTCGGTCCACTTTTCAAACTTTTCATAGTCGCTTGCATCACCGGTGATATACTTCTCTTCTATACCGTTTGAACGCATCTGGCGCCACTTGTAATGGTCACCTCCAAGCCAAACTTCGGTGATGTTGTTAAACTGTCTGTCTTCTGCAATCTCTCTGGGATTTATGTGGCAGTGGTAATCGATGATGGGCATCTTTGCAGCTGCTTCATAAAGTCTCTTTGAGGTGTCATTTGACAATAAAAAGTCCTTACTGTCCATGAATTTTTTCATATCTTAACCATCCTTTCAAAGGCGAAACAAATACGTTTTTTGTCGGTACAAAAGGCCCTTGTCCTGTTCGTTATCCGACAATCATATGTCGTGATTATAGAACATATCTTTATTCAAAACAAGAGTAGAAACTTGTCAATAATTGCTTTTTACTTCATAAAAATTTACGGTTGCATTTTTCATTGTTAATGTTGTTATAATAGATTTGAAAGATTGTTGAATGTCTTTTACGAAAGTGAAATAAGTTGACTTTGATTTTTAAATTGCTTAAAATTCCAACTGACCGATGATCCCAAATTGGTTTTTGAAGGATATGAAACGGAGGAAGCATGGATTATATCAAGATCAATGAAATCGACAATGTTTGTGTGGCGCTTAAAGACCTGAAAAAAGGATCGGTGATCCTTGACGGTGACAAAAGTGTTACTCTTAAGGAAGACATTATAAGAGGACACAAGATCTCACTTAAGGATCTTAAAGAAGGCGAAAATATTATAAAATACGGATATCCCATAGGACATGCCACGACTTTTATACCAAGCGGAAGTCATGTACATATCCATAATCTGAAGACCAATCTGGGCGATCTTTTAAATTACTCCTATCATCCGGAAAATGCCTCTGAGGACCTTCCCCCCAGAACTCCCGCAGAGTTCATGGGTTATGTTCGTAAGGACGGCTCCGTGGGCGTGAGAAACGAGATATGGATCGTTCCCACAGTGGGCTGTGTGAATTCCATAGCCGCAAGGCTTGCGGAAAACGCGAAAAAGAAGATAAAGGGCAACGTGGAAGATGTTCTTGCATTTGCTCATCCCTACGGCTGTTCACAGATGGGAGACGATCAGGAATCCACAAGAACCATACTTGCGGATCTTATAAAACATCCCAATGCGGGCGGTGTGCTTGTGCTGGGCCTTGGATGCGAAAATTCCAATATTCGGGTACTTAAGGATTATATAGGTGAATACGACGAAAAGAGGATCAGGTTCCTTCAATGCCAGGATGTGGAGGATGAGCTGGAAGAAGGAGACAGACTCCTGGATGAACTGATGGAATATGCGGGAAGCTTTGAAAGAGAGACCTGTTCTGCGGACAAGCTGATCATAGGCCTTAAATGCGGAGGCTCCGACGGCCTTTCCGGTATTACCGCCAATCCTACGGTGGGACTGTTCTCGGATATCCTTTGCTCCATGGGCGGAACCACGATCCTTACCGAAGTCCCCGAAATGTTCGGAGCGGAGACCATGCTCATGGACCGCTGCGCAAGTCCGGCGCTTTTTGACAAAACGGTTTGTCTCATAAATAACTTTAAAGAGTATTATATCAAAAACGATCAGACCATATATGAAAATCCTTCCCCCGGAAATAAGGCGGGAGGTATCTCCACCCTGGAGGACAAATCTCTGGGATGCACCCAAAAGTCGGGTAAGTCCAAGGTCAGAGGAGTTTTGGAATACGGTGAGAGAGTAAGCGATAAGGGATTAAACCTGTTAAGCGCTCCGGGTAACGATCTGGTGGCGGCAACCGCCCTTGCGGCATCAGGTGCTCAGATCGTGCTTTTCACCACCGGAAGAGGCACACCCTTTGCGGCACCGGTTCCCACGGTTAAGATATCCACCAATTCCGCTCTTTACGATCACAAGGGGAAATGGATAGACTTTAACTGCGGCGTTCTGACCGACGGAAAAGACATGAAAGAGCTGGCAGGTGAACTGCTTAAAGCTGTGATGGATATCGCATCCGGAAAGAAGGTTAAGAGTGAGATCGCCGGATATCATGACCTTGCAATCTTTAAGAGAGGCGTTACCCTGTAAAAAGACAGGATTACAGTGATAATCTTTTTCTAACATACCCGTTTTTTTGGATTTTTGGGTTGGATTTTTATAAGTGCAAGGTATATAATACCCCTTGCTATAGGGTTTATTATTCAAAGGTGCGGATATGCAAAATCTTCACTTTTGAGTTTAACAACATATTTTAAATATTTTAAGGAGACCAAGATATGGCAAAAGTTATTACAATGGGTGAGATCATGCTCAGACTCTCTACACCCGGAAACGAAAAGATACTTCAGGCTGATGAATTTGACATCAACTATGGCGGAGGAGAAGCTAATGTAGCAGTATCCCTTGCAAACTACGGCCATGACGCCGAGTTCGTAACAAAGGTTCCCAAGAACCCCATCGGTGAAGCAGCCGTTGCGGCACTTCGTAAAATGAACGTTGGTACAGGTTTCATCGCAAGAGGCGGTGAAAGACTCGGAATCTATTTCCTTGAAACGGGATCTGCCATGAGAGCATCCAATGTTATCTATGACCGTGCTCATTCCGCTATTTCCGAGGCAGAGCCTTCGGATTTTGATTTCGACAAGATCTTTGCCGGCGCTGACTGGTTCCATTTCACAGGTATCACACCCGCTGTATCCGATAAGGC
The DNA here is from genome assembly GCA_017444675.1 of Lachnospiraceae bacterium. Lineage (GTDB taxonomy): Bacteria > Bacillota > Clostridia > Lachnospirales > Lachnospiraceae > RGIG3528. The sequence goes on along the minus strand of JAFSWD010000048.1, from coordinate 6,200 downwards.
AGCTGAGCTCACAGAGCTTGCCTGCAAGGCGGCAAAGAAGGCAGGAGTAAAGGTTTCCTGCGATCTTAACTTCCGTAAGAAGCTTTGGTCTTCCGAGAAGGCACAGAAGGTTATGTCCAACCTTATGCAGTACGTTGACGTCTGCATCGGTAACGAAGAGGATGCTGAGAAGGTTCTCGGCTTCAAGCCCGGCGAGACAGATGTTACAAGCGGCGATCTCAAGCTTGACGGTTACAAGTCCATCTTCGAGCAGATGGTTAAGAAGTTCAATTTCGAATATGTTATCAGCTCTCTCCGTGTGAGCCATTCCGCTTCCGATAACGGCTGGAGCGCATGCATATATTCCCGCAACACCAAGGAATTCTATCATTCAAGAGAGTACAGGATTACACCGATCGTTGACCGTGTAGGCGGCGGCGATTCCTTCGCAGGCGGTGTTATCTGCGGATTTGTTGACGGTAAGGATTTCAAGAGCGCTCTTGAGTTTGGTGTTGCGGCTTCAGCTCTTAAGCACACCATCCCCGGAGACTTCAACCTTGTTTCCCGCTCGGATGTAGACAATCTTGTAGGCGGCGACGGATCCGGAAGAGTTCAGAGATAATAAGTCGACCTAAGGTTAAGACAGAAATAATGACACAGGTTTTGTAAGGAGAAGATAAAATGGAATTACGCACTGCTGCATCCCCCAAGGATGTAAAATACTATACAACAGACAGACTTCGCGAGGAGTTTTTGATCGACGATCTTTTTAAGGCTGATGAGATAAAGCTGGTTTACAGCCACATCGACAGGATCATTACAGGCTCCGCTGTTCCCGTAAAGGGCAAGCTTGTTCTTACGGCAGGCGATGAACTCAGAGCAGAGTATTTCCTTCAGAGACGTGAAATGGGAGTCATCAATATCGGCGGTGACGGTATCATTACCATTGACGGCAAGGAATACAAGGTAGCTTATAAAGAGGGGATGTACATCGGCATGGGATCAAAGGATATAAGCTTTGCTTCTGTTGACGCCGGGAAGCCTGCAAAGTTCTACTTAAACAGTGCTCCGGCTCACAAGACTTATCCCACAGTGCTTATCAAACCCAACGGAACACCTGAGCCCGGCGTTGTTATCATTCAGGACAGATTTAAGGTAGAGTGCGGCAGCCTTCAGGATGCTAACCACAGAACCATCTGCAAGTATATCCTTCCCGGACAGGTTGAATCCTGTCAGCTGGAAATGGGCATGACTCATCTTGAGGAAGGTTCTGTATGGAACACTATGCCTTGCCATACCCATGACAGAAGAATGGAAGTTTATCTCTACTTTGAAATGGGTGAGAATGACTGCGTATTCCATTATATGGGCGAACCCACAGAGACACGTCATATCGTTATGAGAAACGAGCAGGCTGTCATTTCTCCCAGCTGGTCCATTCATTCCGGCTGCGGTACCAGAAACTACACCTTCATCTGGGGCATGGTTGGAGAAAATCAGGACTTCGATGATATGGATCATGTAGCAATGACAGATCTCAGATAGTAATAACAGGATCTTAGCGGAGCTTATGGCTCCGCTTTTTATTTCTCCTGTAATAAATGTAAAAATCTACGAAACGTTTCGAAAGTTTTCGTAGATTTTTTTGCGTTTTTCTGGTAAAATAGGATCATAGGTTTCGGATCGTTGCTTTTTAGGCAAATATGATCCGGTTCATAAAGTAAACGGAGGAGAAGATCATGAAGAAGATCAAGAGATTTATCGCAGCATTTCTCACTTTGGTCCTTTCAATAGGATTGTTGGGGAATGTGGTACCTTCTGTCATTGCAAAAGGAGCGGACCTGATCCTTAAAGTGCATTATCACAGAATGGACGGGAAATATGACGGATGGGATGTCTGGCTCTGGGAAGCCGGAAAAGACGGAGCAGGATATGAATTTAAAGATGATGACGGAGAAAAGGTGGCCACCAAGGTGCTTACACCCGGCACTTCTTCCGTGGGCTTCATTGTAAGAACCTCCTCATGGGCAAAGGATATTAATGAGGATCAGTTTATAGATGTTTCGGAGATGATATCCGGAACTGTCCATGTCTATATTGAATCCGGAGTTAAAGGATATACCAAAAAATACGGAGAGGATGCTGTGGTTGGAGTGAAGGTAGCAAATGCCGCTTATGAAAACGGTGCTGTAACGGTTACCATGACCGGTGAACCGGAGGGAGATATCAATAAGCTGTTTAAGATCTGTGGCCGTGACGGGGAGATAGCCGTGACCAAGGTTACCAAGGTCTCCGGTACTGTATTTAAGCTAACCCTCGGAGCCGAACTTGACGGCACGGGAAGTTACAAGTTGAGTTTTGAAGGAACGGAATATAAGATAAATATCCCCAATATCTATTCAACAGAGAGCTTTGAACAGGAATATACATACGACGGAAACGATCTGGGTGCTGTATGGACAAAGGACCTTACCACCTTTAAGGTCTGGGCTCCCACAGCCGACAGTCTGTCTGTAAATCTTTACAAGTCAGGTAACGAAGAGGCTGATGACCTGATGGAAAGACTTGAGATGAAGCCGGGAGAAAAGGGAGTATGGACAGCCTCAAAGTCCGGAAACCTTAACGGCGTTTATTATACTTATACTGCTGTAGTGGGAGGCACGGAGAACGAGGCCGTGGATCCCTATGCGCGTACTACAGGTGTAAACGGAAAAAGAGCCATGGTCATAGACCTGGATTCTACAGATCCCGAAGGCTGGGACAGGGACAAGGACCCTCACTACGGTATGCCCATAAACGACGCCATAATATATGAACTTCAGATAAGGGATCTTTCCAGCAGCAACAGCTCGGGCATTAAGAATAAGAGAAAATATCTGGGGCTCATCGAAACCGGTACAAAGACCGAGGGTGGTGTTTCTACAGGCTTAGACCACATTAAGGAACTGGGTATTACACATCTGCACATCCTTCCTTTTTATGATTTCGGATCCATCGATGAGAACAATTCCCTTGCCACATTTAACTGGGGCTACGATCCCGTGAATTACAATGTTCCCGAGGGTTCCTTCTCAACAGATCCCAAGAAGGGTGAGGTGAGAGTGAAAGAAGTCAAGGAAATGGTAAAGGGACTTCATGATAACGGGATCTCAGTGGTAATGGATGTGGTTTACAATCATGTTTACAACAGCGCGGAATTCTGCTTTAACAAGCTGGTTCCCGGCTATTTCTCAAGAGTTGATGACAACGGAAAGTACTCTAACGGTTCGGGCTGCGGCAACGATACCGCATCCGAGCGTTCCATGGTGAAAAAGTACATCGTGGATTCGGTGAAATACTGGGCTGATGAATACCATATCGACGGTTTCCGTTTCGATCTGGTGGGCCTCATCGATACCGAAACCATGAACGAAGTGATTGAAACCGTCCACAAAGACCATCCCAATGTGATCTTTTACGGTGAGGGCTGGACCATGTCTACAGCTGTAACAAAAGAAGGCTACAGCATGACCACTCAGGTAAATTCCAAAATGGTTCCGGACATGGCTTTCTTCAGTGATGACATGAGAGACACCCTTAAGGGCAGCGTGTTTTCCACTGCTTCCCTCGGTTATGTTTCAGGTCTTACGGGAGTTACGGATAAGCTTACTTCCTACTATATGGCCGATCCCAACTGGACGGATGAGCCCACGCAGATGGTACAGTATGCATCCTGCCATGATAACAATACTCTTATTGACAGGATCACAAGTTCCACTCCCGATGCTTCGAGAGAAGACAGGATAGCAATGAACAATCTGGCTGCGGCCATCTATCTTACAGCCAGAGGCATACCCTTTATGCAGGCGGGAGAAGAAATGCTCCGTACCAAGGTCAACAGTGACGGAAGTTTCAATTCCAACAGTTACAATGCGCCGGACAAAGTGAACCAGCTTAAGTGGAACAACCTGGATGAAGAAGAGTACAGAAAGGTTTTTGAATACTACAAGGGCCTGATCGAATTCAGAAAAGCTCATGCTGCTTTAAGAGCATCGGATCATGAGGTGATAAAGTCTTCGATGCACCGCCTGACCGGAACCGGGGACAATGTGATCGCTGTGGAGACAGACGGTAAGGCAAACGGAGATTGTGCCGACAGTATCATCGTTATCTTTAACCCCAACAAAAAAGAGACCGAAGTGACACTTCCTGCGGGTAAATGGAGCATATGCGTCGATAAGGAAAAAGCAGGCGTGGAAAAGCTGGGTACCGCAAAGGGCAGTGTTACCGTACCTGCCATATCCGCCATGGTGCTTGTTAAGGGAAATACAGGAAGCAGTAAGGGCATAAACAAGATACCGGTGATCGTTTGTACGGCAGTTGCGGGGCTGGGAGCTATAGCTGCGGGGCTGGCCGTTGCCTTTGGCAAAAAGAAAAAGAAGGAAAATAATACATAAAGCCGGATGAGATAAAAAAACACCCCTGTGTTTAAAGCACATCCCGAATGTCAGGGCTTACATTCGGGCGGTACTTTAAACACAGGGGTTTTGTTCTATGGAAAAAATGATCTGCCTCAGGCGGAACAGCTTTCTTGAATGACGGGGTTGGATTCCATGTTCTTGTGAACGTCGCTGGACCAGGCAATCTTTCTGTACTCGGAGGGGGTACAGTTGTGGCTGTCCTTAAATACACGGTTAAAGGTGGCCAGAGAGTTGTAACCGCTCCTCATAGCTATATCCGCCACGGAATCACCGGTATCTATCAGGAGCAGCTCGGCGTTGGTCATACGACGCTTCTGAAGATATTCGTAATAGGTGACACCTGTGAAATCCTTAAAAAGACGGATAAAATGAGACTTTGAAAAACCGGATATGCCTACTACGGTGTCAAGAGGCAGGTCTTCCGAACAATGTTCGTTAATGTATTTACAGATGCTGAAAAAGGTATCGATATAGCTTTGCTGTCTCTGGTGTTTTACTCCAGCGGTACCGGAATTCTGCATGAGACAGATCCGTCCCGCTTCCACAAAAAAGGAAAGGGTGAGGGCATGTATGCTTGCACCGCAGAGGATATCCATTTTTTCCTGCTCGTGGATTATCTTCCAAAGAAGGGAACGGAGTTTTTTATATTCATCGTTTTCCTCGTTCTTGGTGAAGATGGCGCAGGGGAAGAAACGGCTGTATGCTGCGTCAAATCCGCTGACCTCCCTGAGGATGGAATGTCTGACCTGAAAGATGAGCCTTTCACCGTCGGGAGGAGAGGTAAGAGTGTGCATTTCGCCGCTGGGAATGATGATGATATCCCCCTCGTTTAAAACGTGGTTAACGTTATCGATAAAGGCATTATATATGTTTTTTATGGGCATGATGATCTCAATGTCGGAATGCCAATGGGCGGGATAGTCTTCATGTTTGGTGTTCATGTAGATCTTAAAACCGTCAAATTGGTCATGATGCACTATTTCTTTTGTGCCATGCAGTTCTTCAATCATAAAGGATACCTTTCTGGTAACTTATCATTTCTTCTTATTTAAATGATATCTGATTAAAAATAATCATAAATTATTTCTTAACGTTTTGTATTATACTGTAAGAATATACAAATTTCAACAAACAAAAAAATTATTTTTTAGGTATTATACACAGATTAAAAAGGTTAATTTCGGTTAAATGACATAATTAAAGTTTTTTTGTTAAATATACTCATGGGAATATTTGATCATTCTTTGGTACAGATTAGGAAGAAAAATGATAAATCAATGGTATAATCCAAATGTGTAAGACGGATGATTAATGCCCTGTCGGGTAAATATAAAATATGTAAATGCGCAACAACGTATTTACGCGGAGGTACAGGTGAGTAACAGGATAAAGAATGTCAATTTTAATAAGACAAAGTTGGCTGAATATAAAAAAATGGCCGAAGCCCTTGTGTCGAAAATGACTCTGGAGGAAAAATGCTCCCAGGTCCTTAACTGGGCACCTGCCATTGAAAGATTGAATGTTAAAAGCTATAACTGGTGGAACGAGGCTCTTCACGGAGTAGCCAGAGCCGGTGTTGCTACCGTGTTTCCTCAGGCCGTTACGCTTGCGGCGAGTTTTGACGAGGACCTTCTTGAAGAGATCGGAGATGCGGTTTCCACAGAAGGAAGAGCCAAATACAATAATCAGCAGAAATACGGAGATCATGATATTTACAAGGGACTTACCTTCTGGGCTCCAAACATAAATATCTTCAGAGAT
>JAFSWD010000047.1 GCA_017444675.1 Lachnospiraceae bacterium | reverse complement strand
GATCCTGGGCATGGATTTTGTGGATACGGATATCGTTATTCAGCAAAGAGAGGGCATGAGATTAAGCGAGATAATAGATAAACACGGACTGGATGCCTTTTTGGACTGTGAGGAACAGGCGCTTTTAAGCCTTAATGTTAAAAATACCGTTGTAGCCACAGGAGGAAGTGCGGTTTACAGCCGTAAGGCTATGGAATATCTTAAAACAAGTTCTAAAGTGGTCTATCTTAAGGTGGAAAAGGAAGAATTATTTAAAAGGTTAAAGGATGTGAAAGCTCGGGGAGTGGTTTTGAGAAACGGAGAGACCGTCGACGAAATGTTCGAGGAAAGGATCAAGCTATATAATGAATTTGCGGATATAACGGTGGAAGAACACGGCAGTCTTGAAGACACGGTAAGAGATGTTCAAAAGGCTGTTAAGGGCTGAAAAGCCCTTTTTATTTTGCACATGTATCTGAACGATAACGTTTTTCTTGCATTTTGGCGAAACCTAAGTTACAATTAACAATTAGCTTATTCTTTAAAACATTATGATGAGAGGTATGCCTTTTTGGACCTCGGATATCATGTATATTATAAGGAGAAGAAAATGAAAAAAGCCGACTATCTGAAATGGGATGAGTACTTTATGGGAATAGCGCTTCTCTCTGCGCAGCGCAGTAAGGACCCCAATACAAGCGTTGGAGCATGCATAGTCAGTGCCGACAACAAGATCCTTTCCGTGGGTTACAACGGGATGCCCAAGGGCTGTTCAGACGATGAATATCCCTGGGAGAGAGAGGGCACGACTCTCGAGACAAAATATGTCTATGTTTGCCATGCGGAGCTTAATGCCATCCTTAACTACACAGGAACAGACCTTAAGGGCGCAAAGGTGTACACAACTCTTTTTCCCTGCAATGAATGTACCAAGGCACTTATCCAGGCCGGGCTTTCGGAGATAATCTATTATTCGGATAAGTATCGTGACACAGATACGGACATTGCCGCAAAACGCATGTTGAAGTCGGCAGGAGTAAAATACAGAAGATATGAAGCGGGTACCAAGGACGTAACCTTGAAGCTTTGATCCGCAAAGAGGCAACATGAAAAAACTGTTATCAGCTATAATTATTTTATTTGCACCGGTTATCTGTACCGGTTGCGGACTCGCGATGTTTGATGCCGCGACTCAGAGATTTGACAATATGGTGGGATATGATATCGCCGAGAAAATGGGTGATACTCTCGAAAGTATTGTTTCAAGCGGAGATGATGTTTACGGCGAAGAAGACGGAGTACAGATCAGGGTTTTGACGCCTACACCTACCGAGGATCCTTCCTTTGTAGCTACGGCCACGCCCTTTATCATAGCCACGCCTACCCCTATGTCTGACGAACCTGCGGGTAAGAAGGTGGATGAGTGGGTATATGCAACGGAAGCGGCCAATGTACGTTCCGGATGGTCCACAGAATATCTGGTGGCAGGATCCCTTACCGAGAATGACTGTGTGCACAGAGTGGCGATCCTTTCAAACGGTTGGAGCAAGATCTCCTATAACGGAAACTATGCTTATGTTTACGGCGACTATCTGACTACCACAAAGCCCAGGAGAGTGGGAACCACCCATCTGGATGTTATGGAATATACTCTGGATGCCGCCTTTACGGGAGATGACGTTTACGTTCTTGACGTAAAGAACATCATGCAGAAGCCTGAGCTCATAAACGGACCTGAGATAACCTGTCTCACAATAGTCCTTCACTATCTGGGTTATGATGCGGTAAGCAAAGTAACTTTGGCGGAAGACTATCTGGAAACCGCAAAACCCGGTGAAGCAACTCCTTTTGACGCATTTATCGGAGATCCCAGAAGCGCTAAAGAAAGTTACGGATGTTACGCACCCGTAATAGTAAAAGCGGCAAATAAGTGGTTTGAAGAAAAAAATATCCAGAAAAACTGCATTGAAGTTTCAGGAGCCACACTGGAAGAAATGTTAAGATATGTAAAGAACGGTGTTCCTGTGATCTGCTGGACCACTGTCAGCCTTTCACCCACCGCCTACGGAGATTCATGGGTTATAGACGGTGAGACCTATATCTGGCGTAACAACGAGCATTGCGTTGTTATCACAGGCTACAACAAAAGTAAGGGAACGCTCATCGTATGCGATCCTTTAAAGGGACTTGTTGAATATACAATGAATGATTTCGTTGTAAGATATAAGGAACAATACAGTAACGCTTGCATAGTTACAAACAAGATTCAACAGTGATCGGTAAGATGAAATTGAAAAATTTTGGGCGCCACCCGGTTCCCGGGTTGGATTTTAAGAAAAAAGCGCCTTCTAAAAACGGAATAGTATCATGCATTTTCGGAATGGCAGCTATGGCTGTGTTTATTGCCGCAAGCATTATTTCGGCCAAGGCTGACGGAGATGCCGGGGAGCCGGTGGGATTCATGGGGATCTCATCGGCACTCCTTTGTATTGTGGGTTTGGTTTTTGCAAGTGACGGTATGAGGGAGAGAGAAGTGGGCTATCTTTTCCCGGTGATCGGCGCAGTGCTTAACGGGCTGTTGCTGGTTTATCTTTTTTGGCTCTATATTTACGGATTGATCTAAGGGGGTATCATGGACATTATTGATGAACGATATGAACTGGTCCGCGGCCGCATAGCCGAGATAGTGGAAGAATGCGGTAAAAATGACAGTTTTCCCGAAAAAACTGCCTGGGCCTTTAAGACCATAGGGAAACTCTGGTTAAAGACCTGTGATCTTTATGAACTTTGTAAAAGCGAAAAAGGGGTTTTCGGAAAGAGTCTGGAGGAACTTAAAGCTTTTTATGATGAGCTTTATTTTAACATCCTGCCGGAAAATTACGAAAAGAGCCTTGAAAATCCGGCTTATGCCGTTAAGATGTTAAAAAGAAAGAACGGAAGGTTTTTATCTCTGCTTGCTGCGGAAGTCTATGCCAATATGAATAATGCGGCCAACGGCTATATTGAGTATCTGACTCCGGAAATGGAACTCTTTGTGGAGATCTATTGTCTGTTCAGAGATGCTTACGCCGAATACGACAGGACGGAAGCTGAAAAGCAGGCCTATGCCTACTCCAGGCAGGCATTCTGTTCCTATAAAAAAGATAATATTTCAGACCTTGACGATAAGGTCTTTGGCGAAAGATATGATCCCAACAATAACAAAATGCTCCGTATGCTCAACTCCGATCTTAAGGATCTGAGATACCTTTACATGTACGGTGATTACATTACGGAAAACGAGATACAGATCGCAAACTATCTGAACTCCCTGAAAGATGAAGAACTGCATGAGATGGCGGAGACTCTCGCTTCCGGCTATCTCCGCGGATTTAAGGTGATGAACGCCCACTTTAAGG
>JAFSWD010000046.1 GCA_017444675.1 Lachnospiraceae bacterium | reverse complement strand
TCTTCCCTCTCGTCACTTGTCTCGTCTTTATATCCGTCGTTTTTTGCGTAGTCTATGGTGTCACCCAGATTATCGGCAAAATCGAAGCCCGTACTTGTGGCACTCAGGGCAGTTTTAATGATCTTCCCGTTTAGAAGGTTCCTCTTTATCCAGTTACCGGCACCCCTTTTGCTGTCAAGCTCTTCCTGAAGCACCTGTTTGCCCGTAAACGTAGCACCGGCACTTTCCATTAGGTCAAATTCCTCATCATCTTCATCCTCGGAGAAGTCGCTGTTTCCCTTATATTTCACCATCTCATCCAGGAGAGCCATTCTCATCAGCATGCCCTCTGAAGGGATATACTTCATCTTGATCCTGGTTCTTCTGTTGGCGATCTTCGGTACTTTGATGATGATATTCTTTGCAAGCACCCAAAGCCTTCCGTCGTCGGACGCAAGGAGAATGAGGCAGGCAGTCTGCAGAATTTTCTTATGGTTATTTATGGCATACCCGAGAACCGGATCCGTTGCAGGATCCGCAAGGGGAAATGCCGGCTGTCCTTCCTCTGTGACTGACTCCTTTAAGTATTCCGCAAGGGCCGGTCCTTTTACGGAGTCCGGAATGTTGTCAAGCCTGTCCGGCGCCTCTCTCAGTGCCGACACAGCGTCATCCCTGCCTACATCGGAGTCCTCCCATTTTTTCTCCATTACTTCTTCTATGGTATCAACGTAATCCGATGCGGCTTCATAACCGGCATAATACTGGATAGTCCTGGAGTTTACATGCTGGAAGAAGGGGGATGTACGGATGGCTACCCGGAGCTTCTCGGCATCTTCCTGCTTATTCCAGTTCCGGCGGCCGAAGAACTTCATGTCCTTCTTTCCGGACACTCTGGTTTCCCCGTTATCAAGGGTTTCACCCTCCTCGTCATTTGTAAGGAACTCGCCGTTCTGATAAAATCCGTAGACCGTCCTTCCGTTCCTCTTTAACCTGGCATGGAGTATCTCTGCATTCTTTTCAGAAAAGAGGAAGCGGCCGTTTATATCCTTTCTGTCCGATTCAAGACCTGCATCCTCCGCATACATCCTGTTATCGGCATCACCCTGCGGCAGCGCATCCCCCTCTAAAAGTGCAGTCTCCTCGGTGTCAGCAGCCACAAACTGGCTTTTAGCCCTGTTTCCCAAAAAACTGGCATCAAACTTGAATCTCGTCTTAATACCCGTGTTTTCATCGGCTTCCGAGAGCATAAGTATCTTCTTATGGCTTTTTGTAAGGTAGTCATCCCCGGTACCGGCGTTCCGGCTATCCTTATAGGGAGCTTTTGGAATATTCTGGATATTTAAGGCAAAGTCCGGTGTTTCTTCTGCCACTTGAAGCATTGTATCAAGAGCACTCATTTGATATACACCGGTATACTCTATAATGTTCTTTTCATACGCTTCGGGAATGGCGCGGTTTTCCATTGCCGCCCTTTTTGCCTCATCTGTTGCATCCTCCGGAAGCGCAGAGACCGCCCTTTCATGGGTCAGCTCATACCAGGATTTAGCAAGTGCATCATAGGTCTTATAGCGTTTACGCACCTTGTTCTTTGCGTAATCACTCCTCACCGCACTCCATTTCCCGGCTTTTTCCCGTATCTTTCTTATCTGTTCTCTTTTTTTACTGTTTAGGGATTCAATCTTTTTCCGGGCGTTTCTCTTCCTTATCCCGCGAAACTTAAAGAATTTAAAGACCGCATTAGAAGTGTCGTTTTCTTCCCTTTCCTCCAGCGCAGCCAGGTTGTCCCTTGTCTCCGCTATAGTCCTGACAGTTCTCTGCATGGAAGAAATATCCCCGACAATATCTCCGGAATATGCATCATGATCATCCTTCATTCTATCCGCTTCCTTGCGGCTGCCCTTATTCTCCTCGTCCAGCCTTTTAAGGATGTTTTCCCGGACTCCCGATATGACATCCTGACGGCTTAAACCGTTCCCGTCCACATCCTCGTTTTCAAAAGCAGCATCTCCCTGTGCCATAAAGGACTTCAGGGAATCATCAACCTTTGAATCGATATCGGCTGCATCGGACTGGGCCTCATATGAAGAAGCAAAACTGTTAACTTTTGGCGGCATAATTCCTCCCCTCGAAGAATCAATGTTATGTCTACTACGCCAATTTATATTTTAGAAGCAAATCGCAATATCGTCAAATTCAATTTTGACGGGGCGTGTGGGGGCTGTGTATCCATAAGCAAACCCTGCGGAACGCGCGACGCCGAGCTCCCCAGGGTTGGCGTTGGATATGTGCCTCCTGCCGTTCCCGTCATGTTATTTAAAAATATCAAGTGCCATTCTTCGCCTCGCGAAAAATGGCACCTGGATTCATAATAATCTGTAATCTATTTCTTTTTATCCAGAAACGCTGCTTCCGCCTGCCCTCTGGGGGTTATGGAATGCATCTGGTTTGCGTAGAGGTTGAGCTTTCTCACTGTGTTCTTCTGATCCACAAGGTTCTTATGCTTGTCCTTGAAGATCTGCTCGGCCCTGGCCTTATTCCTGTTCTGCTCTGCCTCTATCTTTACGGCTTTGCCGGTTATCCGGGTGATGAGCTCCTGCATTTTCTTTATCTCATCACGATACAGGTCCTTGTTTTCGTTTAACTCTCCCTTTACCCGGCTGTAAACATTCTCAAAGCCTTCGTTCAGCTTATCCAGCTTTTCGGCATATTCCCCGATCTTTTCCTGGCTCTTTCTTATAGCGTCAAGATCCGGATCCTGCTCCTTAAAAAGCTCTGCCTGCTCCTCATCAGCCTTGATGACCTCGTCTAAAACCTTATCCTTGTCCTCAAGGCTTTGTATCAGTATATTGACGTAGGAATTTTTCATATCATCAAGCCTGCCTTACAGCCTTTTCGGTCTGGTGTGCCGTTTTCATGACTTCTTTCCAGGTATCCCTCATGGTACGCATATGGCCTGCGCACTCCTCCAGGATCTCATTGTCCTTTGCGATATTGGCTTCAAGGAGCCTTCTCTTCACGTAGGAATATACCGCATTGAAGTCCTTCGCCACCTCATACCTGTCATTCAGTGTGGACTGAAGCTCCAGTATAATACGCTCGGCTTTCTTGATATTGGTATTTGCCTTCGCAAGATCCTTTTCATCTATCCCCATCTTGGCGATATTGATGAACTTAATGCAGCCGTCGTATAACATAAGCGTTAGCTCCGCAGGGGACGCAGTCAATATTTTATTTCTGTTGTACTGGGCATATGCATTTGCTGATAACATATCTTTTTCCTCCTACTTCCCTGTATCAGTACGTCACTATCCGATCATGGATGAGAATGAACTGCTCTGTGCGTTAAGCTTTGTTAAAGCTTTTTCCATTGCGGTAAACTTATCATAGTAGAAATCTTCCAGATCCGTTACTTTCTTCTCCTGGCTCTCGATGTCCTTACCAAGCTTATCGTATTCTGTCTGAAGAAGCTTATCGTCATAGATCTTCATGGCGGATCTGGTGCCTTCCACGAATCTCATGGACTTATTCAGCTCGTTATATACGCCTTTGAAGAGCGTTGAGAAGAATTCGCCGGCAGCTTCGGGATTGCTGCTTATCATCTTCTTTAAGACATCATCCTTGCTCTTCGTGCTGTCATCATCCGGATCACCGGCGATGTGATACATGCCGTGCTCATTGTCTTTTGCTTCCCAATATCCTAAGGTCTCTATACCGAAGGACGAAAGGCTGTATGACTTTCCACCTATCACGTAGCTCTTTGAGAGGTTGTCCTTAAAGAGACTGATGAGAGTATTTAAGTTGTCATCCTTCCTTAAAAGGGAATCCTTTATCTTCTTTTCCCACTGCTCCACCTCGTCATCGGACATTGCTTCCTTCTCTTTTTCGGAGAGTACGTCATAGCCCTTGGCGGCATCAGCGTTATAATAGGTGTCCAGCTTATTTATGAGCTCGTTATAGGATTTGAAGAAATCCTTTATGGAATCATAGACCGCATCCACATCAACACTTGTCGTAACGGTCGATGCCTTAAACTTACCGGGCTCAGATGGATCCTTTTCCGAAACACCCTTGGCCGTTATGTTAAGACCGTTGATATTAAAGGTATTGGAAGCCGATTCAAATTCCGCTCCGTTAAGGACGATCTTTGCATTCTGTCCCTGGATCTTTACGGGTGTATTGCCACCGGAAACGCTGTAGTCATATTCACGTTTCCCGTCTGTATCCGTATATTTATAAGCAAGCCCCAGTTTATCAAGAACCTTCTGGGCCGTTGTCTTGCTCTCACCGACTTCTCCGTATTCGATCTCAAAGTTGGCATTTTCTCCGGAGGTCTTTGAAGCCAGGAAGAAACGTCCCGTTGTTGCGTCATAATTGGCAGAGACCCCGGCCTTTGAGAAGGCTTCGGCCACCTTATCCATGGTCATATTTACGTCAAGAGCCACTTCCTTGGCCTGACCGCCCACGGTAACATTTATCTTGAACCCGTTGGCAACCTCATCCGCACTGAAGTTACTGATGCCGAAAACATCTCCCAGTAAGGCAGAAGAACCGGCCAGAGTATCGGTATTTCCCATCGTAACCTTACCGCCTGTAAGATATCCGGATTTAGCCATCTGATGGACTTCCAGAGTCTGGGATCCGAGTATGGCATTATTATCGGCTGTCACAGTGGCAATGTCATTATCTATAGTTGCCTTCTTGGCGTTATAGTTGCCCTGGTAACGCATATTGTCAAGCTTGCCGGAGTAGAGGCTGTATACCTCAGAGTTTAAGCTCTTCCAGGTCTCCTGCTTCCAGCCCAGCTTGGTCTGTGTGTTCTTTAATTTGGTTGTCTTATAACTGGCCGCGGATACGAGTGCTCCTACTATAGTTTCTGTATCCAGTCCGGAAACCAGTCCGCTCATTCTTATACGATCAGATGACATACGGTTTACCTCCTTTTCTCAGATACAAAAACTTCAGCGCTTCTCGTCAACAAGGATCCCCGCCATCTCCCAAACCCTGGCGAGCATATCGAGAGTCTTTTCGGGAGGAAGCTCTTTTATGACTTCCTTGGTGTCCTTGTCCACTATCTTAATGGTTACACGGTTAGTCTTGTCATGGATACCGAAGATCGCTTCGGAATGGGAGATCATCTTTTTATTGATCTCCTCCACTGCCTTCTTTATCTCTTCATTGGCAGTCTTGCTGTTCCCGAGAGCCTCCTGGATATTCTCCATGTTGGAGCCCTGAGAGGACTTTGACTGATCCTGTGACTTTTCATCCTTCTCCCTGGATGCGTCAGAGCTCTCATGAACTATCCTTTTTACGGGTTCCGCTCCCTCTGTGGGGATCGCGGCGACATTCTGCGCCGGTTCAGGCGCATTCTGGGAACTGTATCCCGCAGTCTGTGAAATTGCACTTGTAATACTGTTTATTGAAGCCATTCTACACCTCCTTGTGTGGCTCTGTATCGGGCAGCGTTCCCGTCCGGAAAAATACAGGCTCTACACTGTCTATATGCTTTTTATCGGACAGAACTGTACAAAACATTAGAGCTTTAAAAAATCTTTTTTAAAGCTTCCATACCGTCTATGCTCATCGCGTTCTTATTGGATTCCTGGATCTCAAGGAAGATCTCTTTTCTGTATACCGGGATCTCCTTGGGGGCAGCTATACCGATCTTTATCTGATCACCCCTGATATCCAGGACCGTCACCTCTATATTGTTGTTTATCATCAGGGATTCACCCTTTTTTCTGGATAAAGTAAGCATCAGTTCCCCTCCTTTGCGGCAGAGAGAATGTCGTAAATAGGGAAGTGTATCTCATTCTCGCCTTCAGTAAGTATTACCTGTGCTCCCTTTTTTAATTTTGCGTTGATGATCACGGGAGCCATAAGGTTAACAGTCATCTTCTCTATCTCATGGGGAACAGTCACGGTCACAAGGACTATGGTGTTGTCCGGATCCAGCTTCCCGATATTTGTCAGGAGATCCTCTTCCACCATGGGATTGTAATCAGGCTTTACAAGATGGGGATCCATTACGGGCATAGCAAATGCAGGCTCATCAAGGGAAAGCAGAAAGCTTAAAGATGACCCGTCTGTCTTCTCAACATCATGCACTATGGCAAACTTGTTAAGATCCGGGAACCCCACTATACCTCCCGGAAATTCGATGACCTTCTCGTCATCTATAGTGATCTCTCCAAATAACCTTGTGTTGACTTCCATTTAGTACCTCCTTGTAGAAATATGATTTATTATTATATCAATAATGCATTGTAAATACTATAACTCTATCTGGTCCATCCGGGCTTAAACACCCTAGATATAGTTGATCAGTGTCTGCTGACCGATCTT
>JAFSWD010000045.1 GCA_017444675.1 Lachnospiraceae bacterium | reverse complement strand
TACCAAGTTCAACAATGGATCTGGAAAGGGCCGTGGTAGCATCCAGATGGGCGAAGGTTGTTGCGGGAGCGGGGTCTGTATAGTCATCCGCAGGAACGTAAACTGCCTGTACGGAAGTGATGGAACCGTTCTTTGTGGATGTGATCCTTTCCTGCAATGCACCCATTTCCGTCTGCAGTGTAGGCTGATAACCTACGGCTGAAGGCATACGTCCGAGAAGCGCGGACACTTCGGAACCCGCCTGAGTGAAACGGAAAATGTTATCTATGAACAAAAGTACGTCTTTACCTGACTGATCACGGAAGTACTCGGCCATTGTAAGTCCTGTAAGACCTACTCTCATTCTTGCCCCGGGGGGCTCGTTCATCTGACCGAAAACCATGGTGGTCTTCTCCAGAACTCCGGACTCTTTCATTTCATAATAGAGGTCATTACCCTCTCTTGTACGCTCACCTACGCCTGTGAATACGGAATATCCGTTATGCTCGGTAGCGATGTTTGTGATAAGCTCCTGGATAAGTACCGTCTTACCTACACCTGCTCCACCGAAAAGACCGATCTTACCACCCTTTTGGTAAGGGCAAAGCAGGTCAACGACCTTGATACCCGTTTCAAGCATTTCAGCCTTTGTGGACTGTTCCTCGAATGCGGGAGCTTTTCTGTGGATAGGTAAAAACTTTACATCCTCGGGTGCGGGCTTCTCATCGATCGGCTCACCCAGTACGTTGAACATTCTTCCAAGAGTATTCTCTCCTACAGGAACCGTAATGGGTGCTCCCGTAGCTTCAGCCTCCATACCGCGGACAAGACCGTCGGTAGGTCCCATGGCTATACATCTTACAGTATCGTCTCCAAGGTGCTGTGCTACTTCCACTGTGAGAACCTTGCCGCCAAAGGGTACTTTAACGGCTTCATTGATCTCGGGAAGAGCATCAGTGGGGAATTTTATATCCAGTACCGCACCGATTATCTGAGTGATCTTACCTTTTTTAGCTATTGTCTTAGCCACTGTCTTCACTCCTTTACTAGTTTATTGCGTTTGCTCCTCCGACGATCTCCGTGATCTCCTGAGTGATCGCGCTCTGGCGGGCACGATTGTACTTTAAGGTCAGGTCGGATATCATCTCGGTAGCATTGTTTGTTGCTGAATCCATTGCCTGCATTCTTGCACCGTTTTCACTGGCGAATGCCTGCATAAGTCCGCCGTATATCATGGAATTGACATAAAGCGGAATGATCATTGAGAAAGCTTCTTCAGCTTCGGGTTCATAGTTCATGAACAGAAGCCTGTCAGCATCACTGTCCTCTTTTCCCTTATCCTCCGGCCTCTGTACCGGAAGCACCTGAGAAAATGTGGGAATGTGACTCACTGTATTCTTAAAGTCCGTATAGGCAAGATAGATCTCTCCGATCTTACCGTCGTTAAAATCCTGAACCACACGCCTTCCGATGGCAATGGCGTCATCGAAAACCGGGCCGCCCATGACTTCCGAATAATCCTCAGCTATCTCATATCCCTTTCGAGCCAGAGAATCCTTGCCTTTTCTTCCAACCGCATATATAACACAGTCATCTTTGGCAATACCGGATCCCATAACGAGTTTAACGATATTTGAGTTATAGCCTCCCGCAAGTCCTCTGTTGGAGGAGATTACGATCAGTCCCTTCTTCTTGGAAGGATCTCCCTTGAGGTAAGGATGATCGATGTTGCCGGATTTTGAAAGGATCTCGCACATTGCTTCATACATATGTGTGAAGTAAGGCTTGGTCACTTCGGCCTTTGTCTTGGACTTCTGCAGCTTAACAGTGGAGACCAGCTTCATAGCCTTGGTGATCTGACCCGTGCTCTGAATGCTTTGCTTTCTTCTTTTAATGTCTCTCATCGAAGCCATTTACGTCACGCTCCCTACCTGAATTGAGCCTTGAATTCCACGATCGCTTTCTTAAGTGCCGCATCGGTTTCATCTGAAATAACCTTCTCGGTCTTAATGTTAGCCGGGATTTCAGGGTATTTGGTGTCTATGAATTCAAATAATTCTCTCTCGAAATCCTGAACTCTATCAACTGCAATATCAAGGAGATATTTATTTACCGCCGCATAGATGATGATGATCTGCTTTTCAACGGGCATCGGCTTGTACTGAGGCTGCTTGAGCACCTGCTTGATCCTGGCGCCCTGTTCCAGCTTCTCTTTCGTATCTGCATCCAGATCGGAACCGAACTGTGCGAAAGCTGCCAGCTCTCTGTACTGGGCAAGCTCGATACGAATGGGACCGGAAATCTTCTTCATGGCCTTTATCTGAGCCGAACCGCCTACTCTCGAAACCGAAAGGCCTGCATTAACAGCGGGACG